>JAYTTG010000539.1:0-11918 GCA_043745175.1 Microbacteriaceae bacterium | reverse complement strand
GAGATCCCCGCGTTGTTGGCCGCAATTTTGGTCAGCGTGTTCTTCACCACGGCGTACGTGGCGTTCTCACTGAGGGTGGTGCGCAGCGTTTTCAGCTGGGCAACAGTGAGCCCGCGGTACTCGGTGAGCAGTACGGCGGTCGAGTCACGGAACTTGTTCGTGAGCTCGGCAACCGAAGCTTCCTTGTTCGCCATGTGGCTCCTAGGTGGATTGGTGATGTGTAGTGTCGTGCGCTTCGGGCCACCGAGTCCGCCCGGTCTCATCACGGGACGTAACAAAAAAAGCTCCGGCGCAAGCGCACGGAGCCACACCACGGAGAGGATTCTCAGAGGGCGTTCTCAATACACCTGCGCAGGCTTTCGTCGCATCCCGTGGGGACGCTGGCGAACTTTGGATCGGAACTGTTCTTCATTACTGAATTACGGCAAACCGATAACCGGCGGTCTTTGGCTTCCCTCAGGATACGGGACGCAGCGGGTGCGGTGCAAATCCGCAGCGCCGCTCAACGAACAGCGCCGCTCGACGAACAGTGCCGCTCGATGTTTAGGGGAGCTTCACTCTGCCACAGTTCGCCTACAGGGACCTCTTCGCAACCGGAGCGCGTAGGGCGGCTGCCGGTTTCTTCGCTGCCGGCTTCGCGGCTGCAGGTTTCTTCGCTGCCGGCTTCGCCGCTGCCGGTTTCTTCGCTGCTGCTGGGTCCGCCGCTGCAGGCTTCGCCGCTGCGGGCTTCGCTGCTGCGGGCTTCGCTGTCGGCTTCGCCGCTGCGGGGGTCACGGGGACCGTCACGGAAGGAGCAATCTCGGTGATGGGCGGTGGGGCAGAAGTAGTGACGGGCTCTGAAATCAAGGCGACCTTTGCTCTGACTCGTCGCCGACCGACGGGGAGCAGTACAAACACGGCAAGCAACACAACTACGATGCCAAGCACGAAAACCGCGATCAGCAGCCCGCGGTTCGCCGCCGGCTCCGCTGTCACTGGCGCGACGAGCAAGAACTGCCGCTGATAGTCGGCCGGTGTGGTCGCGGCGGAGACACCGGACGAGCCACTCACGAGCGGCGTGAGAATGCTGCCGTCGGTGGCGAACCAGGCCGAGCGGGAGTCGTCGCGGATGATGAGCGTGCCCGTCGGGGCTAGGCCGAGAGCGGTCGCGAGCGCCGGCCCGGAAGAGAAGTCGGCGAGTTCGGGCTGATCGCTGGCCGGATTGATCCACACCGTCGCGACGCCAGCGATCGTGCCATCCGCTGCCGTTACTGGCGCAACCCAGGTATTGGTGAGCCGGGTCGGTTCGTCGGTCTTCGCCCCGGAAAGAAAGGCGGTAGTCCAGGACAGAACGCGGCGGATACCTCCCACCTTCGTTGCACTGTCGAACACCACTTCCGACCCGGCTTTAGCACCGAACAGGTCGACGAGACGCGGCACAAGGCCGCTAGCAAAGTACTGCCCGACGTTCTCGGGCACGCGTGGTTCGTCAAGGGCACCGGCGGCGTTACCGGTGGCGAAAACGGCCGCCGTAGCCAACGCGACCACGGCGATGAACTTTCTAAGCATGGTTGCGCCAGGAATGTTCTGGCGCGAACCCGAGCATTCGACGGGCCTTGTCGATGGACAGGAGGCTGTCGTGCTCGCCCAGTTCACGCGTGATCCGCGTGGACGGGAACACCTCGGCAGCGAGGCTCGCGCTCGACCGCGACATCACGGTGTCAGCAGCTGCGATGATGTAGGCCTCGAAACCGGGCTTCGCGAGAGCGAGCGCGCGCTCGACGGCCTGGGCGCCATCCCTGGCATCGATGTAGCCCCAGAGATTCCACTTGCGGATGCCGGCATCCGCATCGAACGAACGGAACGGCGCGTAGTCGGCGACGTCCATCACGTTGGAGAACCGCAGGGCTGCGATACTCAGCTCGGGATCCCAGCGCACCAGCTTTTGGGCGAGCTGCTCCTCGAGGTGCTTCGTGACGGAGTAGATGCTCTCGGGTCGGGTGTCGTAGTCCTCGTCTACTGGTATGTAGGGCGGCGGTGTCTCGAATGGGATGCCGAGCACGGTCTCGCTCGAGGCGTAGACGATCGTCTTGATACCGGCCCGCCTTGCGCCCTGGAACACGTTGAAGGTGGCCGACATGTTGTTGTGGAAGGTCTCGGAGTCCGGCAGAATTCCGCCGGCCGGTGCTGCGGCGAGGTGCACGACCGCGTCGAGACCGTCGTGTCGATCGTTGATGCCGAACAGGGCATCCACGGTCTGGCCGTAATCGGTGAAATCGACCCGGGTGAATCCGGGGCCGCGTTCGCCGACCACATCGAGGGCATAGACGTCGTTCCCGGAGTCGAGGAGACGCTGGACGACGGCGCGTCCCAATTTTCCACTTGCACCTGTAACAGCAATTCGCACGGTATTTCCTAACATCTGGGGTGCGACCAGTCTGACATCTCGTCACGCCGACGAGCGGCGGGGCACGCTCAGGAGGTTATCGGCTCCCCGTCGAACGACTCGCTGGCCGGTGCGGCATCCACTGCGCGTGCAAGAGGCAGGATGACACGGAAGCTGGTGTTGCCAGGCTCACTCTGCACGTCGACAGTGCCACCGTGCCCCTCGACGACGGCGGCCACGATCGCGAGTCCGAGTCCGGTGCTGCCCGCTGCGCGAGAGCGGGAGCTGTCGCCGCGTGCGAAGCGCTCGAACAGCACAGGCTGCAGGTCCGCGGGAATGCCGGGGCCGTCATCGGTCACGGTCACGACAGCGTTCGAGCCGTCGATCGCGACAGTGGTGACGACCTCGGTTCCTGCGAGCGTGTGAACTCTGGCGTTGGTGAGAATATTGGCGACAACCTGGTGCAGGCGCGCGTCGTCGCCGTCGATCATCACCGGTTCATCGGGCATGTCCAGCGTCCATTCGTGCTCGGGACCGGCGGCGTGGGCATCACTCACCGCGTCGATAAGCAGCCGGGAGAGGTCGAGCGGATCGCTTTCGAGATCGCGCCCCTCGTCGAGACGGGCGAGCAGGAGCAGGTCTTCGACCAGCGAAGTCATGCGCGTTGCTTCGGACTCCACCCGGCCGAGCGAGTGAACGACATCCTCGGGCAGGTCGTGGTTGCCTCGACGGGTGAGCTCGGCATACCCGCGGATCGCTGCGAGCGGCGTGCGCAGCTCGTGACTCGCGTCTGCCACGAACTGGCGCACCTTGTTCTCGCTGGCTTGGCGGGAGGTGAGGGCGGATGCCACGTGCCCGAGCATACGGTTGATCGCGGCCCCGACCTGGCCGACCTCCGTTCTCGGATCGGCGTCCTCGTCGGGTACCCGCACCCCGAGGGCCACCTCGCCGCGGTCGAGCGGAAGCTCGGCGACGCGCGTAGCCGTGGAGACGACCCGTTCGAGCGGTCGGAGAGCAACCCGCACAATCCAGCGAGCCAGGAATGCCGCGAGCACGAGCCCGGCAGCGGTGACGATGGCGATGATGAGACCCAGTTGCAGCAATGTGCCCTGCAGTTCGCCAAGGGGAAGCGCCGTGACGACGCGGACGCCGTTCGCATACTCGACGGCGACGGCGCGGAAGCTGCCGAGACCATTCCCGAGATCCACTGTCGTCGCGACGCCGGTGGCCGGCACTCGCTTCAGTGGCCCACTCTGGGCGGCCGACAGGTCCTGGAGCGATCCGCTCTGGTCCTTTTGAACGCCAGCGACGGTAGTGCCGAAAATAATCCCAATCACTGTGTCCGGAGCCTGGCGGTCGATGGTCTGGCGCAACTGCTGCCGCGTGAAGGTGTCGGACTGCGCATCCCCCGGTCGACTGCCGGGAGGACCGAAGCCGGTCTGGGAGCGTCCGTTGGCCGCCTTGAGCTGGCCGTCCAGCCGGTTCATGAGAAAACCCTGCAGTGCAAGCACGCTGATCGAGCCGATCACGATGGCGACTACCGCGAGCAGTCCGACGACGGACAGCATCAATCGTCGACGAAGCGACCACGGCGCACGGACGGTGACAGAGGTCATCCCGCGGCCTTGATCATGTAGCCGACTCCGCGCACGGTGTGGATCATGGAGGTTTCCCCCGCATCGATCTTCTTGCGCAGATAGGAGATGTAGATCTCGACGATGCTGGACCGGCCTCCGAAGTCATAGCTCCAGACCCGGTCGAGGATCTGCGCCTTGCTCATCACCCGGCGAGGGTTGCGCATGAGGAAGCGCAACAGCTCGAACTCGGTGGCGGTCAACTCGATGAGACGGCCGCCGCGGCGTACCTCGTAGCTCTCTTCGTCGAGCACCAGGTCGCCGACGCGAAGTAGAGGGTCCGCGGAGTCCGCCACGACCACGGAGGACCGGCGGATGAGTCCGCGCAGCCGGGCGACGAGTTCTTCGAGGCTGAACGGTTTGGTGACGTAATCGTCACCACCGGCCGTGAGCCCGGCGATGCGATCGTCAAGAGCATCCTTCGCCGTGAGGAAGAGGATGGGCACATCCTGCCCGTCATCCCGCAGCCGCTTGAGCACCTGGAGGCCATCGATGTCCGGCAGCATCACGTCGAGCACGACGACATCCGGCTGGAACTCGCGGATGAGCTGGATGGCCGTACGCCCCTCGGCTGCGGTCCTCACGTCCCAGCCCTCGTAGCGTAGTGCCATCCTGAGCAGGTCGCTGAGCGTCGCCTCATCATCGACGACGACGACACGCACCGGGGAACCGTCTGCGCGCCGGAGCTTCGGGCCGGTGATGGAAACAGGTGAGCTGTGGTTGTGTGAGGTCACACTCACTACTATTACAAGTTTGCTATGAATCGCCTATGGTTCACCTCGACTTCGCCTGAGTCCTTTCTCTGCTCGCTAATTCCTGCACGAGACACTCAGGGCGTGCCGGATGGCGCCACATACGATTTCCATAGCTTCGGTCGCCAGTGTGATGGCCATGAAGATATCCCGTCCTGTGCTGGTCAACAGTTCGCTCGCAGTCCTGACGCTCGCTGCAGTCGTCGGCGGCTACTGCGTCATCGCGAATCCCTTTGCCGCGAGCGCGAGCAGCTCAGCCTCCCGACTGACCGGGACCGTGCTGGCCGGCACCGTATCGAGCAGCGTCACCGCCAGTGGATCGATCGCGGCCGTTAACACGGTTGCCGCATCCTTCGCTGTCTCCGGCGTTATCGCGACCGTCAACACCACTCTCGGTGCGACCGTCGCTGCCGGGGACGTTCTGGGCACCCTCGACACGACGGACCTCGCCAAGGCACTCACCAAGACGAAGACGAGCCTCGCCAACGCGCGCTCCTCACTCTCCGACGCCAACACCTCCGCCGCGGCGGATACATCGGGCAGCGGTGGCAGCAGCAGCCAGACCAACTCCGTGAAGCAGCAGGTCATCTCGGCCCAGTCGTCCGTCACCGACGCGATCAACGCGGTGGCCACTGCCCAGTCCAATCTCGATTCCTCCACGCTCTTCGCTCCGATTTCCGGCCTCGTGGTCGCGGTCGACGGTTCGGTCGGCGCGAGCACGAATGGAGGATCCTCCGGCAGTTCCAGCTCGGCCACCACCAAGGCCGGGAGCAGCACAAGTACCAGCTTCGCGACCATCGCGAATGTCGCGCAGATGACGATGACCGCGAACATCGCCGAGGCCGATATCGCCTCGGTGAGTGTCGGCCAGGCGGCATCCGTCACCTTCCCCGCCCTCAGTGGCGTCACGGCCGCCGCAAAAGTGAGCGCAGTCTCCCCCGTCGCCACGGCGAGCAACTCGGTGGTCACCTACGCCACGACGATCAGTCTCGATGCGATCCCCGCCGGGTTGCGTCTCGGGCAGACCGCCGAGGTCTCAATCATCACGGCGAGTTCGATGGCAGACGCACTGTACGTGCCGACCGCCGCCGTCACCACCGCCAACGGCACCTCGACCGTGAAGGTGGTGGCGAGCGGAAAGACCAGCACGAAGACGGTGACTCTCGGGATCATCGGCGACACTGGCACCGAGATCAAGTCGGGTCTCACGGCCGGGCAGATCGTCGTGATCGGAACCGTGGCCGCAAACGACACAGGCACGAACGGCACAGGCACAATCGGCCTTGGGGGCGGGGGTGGCGCACGCTTCGGAGGCGGCACGCCACCCACCGGAGGCAACCGATGAGCGTGTCAATCGAAGCTGCGCGGCTCGAACCCGTGGTGATAGCGCGTGAGCCGGTGTTGAGACTCGCCGCGGTCCACCAGGTTTATGGCATGGGAGAGGCCGTGGTGCATGCACTCCGCGGAATCGACCTTGCCGTCGACGCGGGCGATTACGTCGCCATCATGGGTCCGAGCGGATCGGGCAAGTCCACGCTCATGAACCTCCTCGGCTGCCTCGACATCGCCTCAGCGGGTCTTTATGAGCTCGCCGGCCACGACGTGCGCTCCCTCAGCGAGAAGGAACTCGCAAGGGTGCGCAATCAGGAGATCGGGTTCGTCTTCCAGTCATTCAACCTGGTGCCGCGCATGAGCGCGCTCGCCAACGTGGAGCTCCCGCTGATCTACGCAGGCATGAAGCGTCGCGCTCGTCGACGACTCGCGCTCGAAGCGCTCGACCTAGTGAATCTCGCCAACCGCGCCGACCACCAGCCGCAGCAGCTCTCCGGTGGGCAGCAGCAGCGGGTCGCGATAGCCCGTGCCCTCGTAACCGAACCAACCCTCGTGCTCGCCGACGAGCCGACGGGGAACCTCGACAGCGAATCGACTGGGGAGATCCTCTCGATCTTCGACTCCCTCGCCACCGCCGGACGCACGATCGTGATCATCACCCATGAGGAGAGTGTCGCGGAACGCGCGCATCGCGTGCTCACCATTCGTGACGGTCTTATCGTCTCGGACCATCCGACCAGTGACATCGCACGGAGCGCCTCATGAGTTTCCTCGAGGTCCTGCGGTCCGCCATGCGTGGAGTGACCGCAAACAAGCTGCGCTCGGTGCTCACCCTGCTCGGGGTGATGATCGGGGTCGGGTCGGTGATCCTGCTGCTCGCGGTGGGAAACGGATCCGCGCAGACCGTGCAGAACGCGATTACCACCCTCGGCACCAACACGCTCACAGTTCGCGCCAGCAATGTCGGGGGCGGAGGCGGAGCCGCCGCAACCACCACAGCCGGCTCGAGCGTGAAGACCATCACACGCGCAGTGAGTGATGAGCTCGCCTCCGCCGGACTCGGGCATGTGAAGACCGTCGTGCCGAACGTGAGCACGAGCCTCACTGTCTCTTCGGATACCGCGTCATCCACCAATGTGTCTGTGGTCGGTTCGACGGCCGGCTACTTCGACGTGTCGACCGCGAAGGTCGCCACGGGGAGTGCCTTCACCGCGGCGGATGTCACGACCTCCGCCAAGGTCGCGGTGATCGGATCAACCCTCGCCTCCACGCTGTTCTCCACGAGCTCGGCGCTCGGGCAGCAGATCACCGTGGACGGCACGCCCTTCACTGTTGTCGGCGTGCTCGCAAGCCAGTCGAGTGTGGGATTCACCGACCCCAACTCGATTCTGATCGCGCCGATCACGCGCATCCAGAAATCATTCACCGGGTACCGGGCCGTCTCAACGCTTACGGTCGAGGCCACGAACTCGGACTCGGTGACGGCGGCCGAGGGAGAAGTCGGCGTGATGCTGAATCAGCTTCTTCATGTCACAGACCTGACAAACCCCCCCTATACGATCACCAACCAGTCCTCACTGCTCGCGACCGCTGCAGCAAGCGCCATGAGTTTCACGGTGCTGCTTGGGGCGGTCGCTGCGATCAGTCTGCTTGTCGGCGGCATCGGCGTGACGAATGTGATGCTCGTGACCGTCACTGAGCGCACCAGGGAGATAGGCATCCGCAAAGCACTCGGGGCCACGAGGGGAGCGATCCTCGGTCAGTTCCTCACCGAGGCCGCGACTCTCACGCTTCTCGGCGGAGTGCTCGGGGTGATCGCCGCACTCATCGGAGCCCGCTACGAGATCAACGGCACCCAGCCGGTGATCCTCGGCTACTCCATCCCGCTCGCTCTAGGGGTCTCCATCGCGATCGGCGTGTTCTTCGGGGTCTACCCCGCGGCTCGGGCTGCGGCGATGCGACCCATTCAGGCGCTCCGCGCGATCTAACGCACCACCATTCCAGTCACCGCTCACAACGAAGGATTTTCGCCATGAATGACACCCCTATGCTGACAAACGCCGCACCTGCTGCTGAATATCCCGCATTTTTATCGGGGGCGCCCGCTCTCGCCCCCGCGAAGAAGAAGGGCGCCTCCCGCATCATCACCCCGATTCTCGCCGGTGTCACCGCGATCGTGATCGGACTATTCGGTGGCATCCTCATCGGCCACAACACCGCGAGCGCTCCAACCCAGGCCGCCGGCGTGGGCAGTGTCTCCGGCGGGGCAGGGCGCGGAGCGGCCGGTGGCGGATTTACCGTCGGCACCATCTCGTCGATCGACGGCGGCACCATTACTCTGAAGCTCGCCGACGGGTCAACCGTGAAGGTCACCACCGGCTCGAGCACGACCGTGACGAAGACGAACAACGGAGCGGTGAGCGACCTCACGACCGGCGACACCATCCGGGTTCAGGGTACGAAGGACGCGAGCGGCGATGTCACCGCGATCTCCGTGTCGCAGGGCGCTCTCATCGCTGGATTCGGAGGGGGAGCCCCTTCGACCGGCACGAGCAAGTGACCCTCGATCGGTCTGGATGCATCCGCAGGATTGGGGCCTCCCGCCCAGCCCGTACTTACAGTACGTATAGCTTCACTCGTCACCGTTGGATTATGAAAGTCACTCGGCCCTTCGTGGTGAACACCGCGCTAGCCGTGGCAATTCTCGTCGCCGCGGGCGGCGGCGCGCTCCTCGTGGCTCATCCTTTCTCGCCCAGTGCGACCGCGCAGTCAATCCAGCTCACCGCAACGGTGCAGCGGGGCACTGTGAGCGAAACCATAATCGCGAGCGGATCGATCGCTCCCATTCGCGAGATCGCCTCCTCCTTCCCCGTCTCGGGGACTATCGCAACCGTCGCGGTCGCGCCCGGCTCCGTGGTGACAGCAGGTCAGACCCTCGGCTCCCTTGACACCACGCCGCTGACCAACGCACTCAGCTCCGCACGCTCCTCCCTCGCCACAGCGAACGCCCAGCTCGCGGGCGCCCGGTTGGCCCTGTCGGCGTCCTCGACTACGGTCACGGTGAGCGCACACACCGGCCAGGGTGGTCCGGTCAGCGCGAGCCAGTCGACAGGATCTTCGGCATCATCGGTCGCCTCGGCCCGCAACCAGGTCACCAGCGCCCAGGGCAGGGTGACCGCCGCTCAGGAGGGTGTCGACACCGCTACAGCGAACCTCGCGGATGCCACGCTTACCGCCCCGATCGCGGGACTCGTAGTGACGGTTTCCGGCGCGGTCGGCGACAGCACTCCCGCGGGAAGCATCGCCGAAATCGTCGCTTCTTCCGGCACCGCAGCAACATCCGGCAGTTCGGGCGGCGGAGAAGCATCCGGTTCCGTGCCCATGGGATTCGTGACTATTGCAGACACCTCCCACCTCACCGTTACCGCGGGTATCGCCGAAGCGGATGTCGCTTCCGTGACCGTCGGACTAGCCGCCACCGTCGTCTTCCCGGCCCTCTCCGGCAAGAGCGCCACCGCAACCGTCAGTTCAATCGCGCCGATCGCGACCACGAACAACTCCGTTGTCAGCTATCCGACGATCATCACCCTCGACACTCCCACGGCGGGCCTTCGCCTCGGCCAGACCGCGGAGGTTGTGATCACGACCCGTACCTCCAGCGCCTCTGTCCTCTACGTCCCCACCGCAGCGATCACTACTACCAACGGCATCTCCACGGTGAAAGTCGTCGCGAAGGACGGCACCACCTCGGTCGCCACGGTGACTCTGGGAATCGCCGGCGACGTCGGCACGCTCGTGGCCACCGGACTGAACGAAGGCGAGACCGTAGTGATCGGCACCGTCAGTGCGTCGACCACCGGTGCCCCCGCGCAGGGCCGGTTCGGTAACCGCAGGGGTTTCGGGGGCGGTGGCAACGGGTTCGATGGGGGCACCGCACCCGGCGGCATCACCGCGCCCGGCGGCAACGGATGACACACTCGCCCACCTCATCAGCACCCACCAAGACAAGGAAGAAAGCATGACCATTCCAGAAAAACCCATCGGCGACTCCGACGACGCAACAGCCGCGCCCTCCGGAGCCGAACCCACGGAGGTACTGCACACTGAGGCAGCGGCTCCGGTGTTGCCGGATCCGACTCCAGCACCCGCCGGAGCGGTCGTGACCATCCCGGCACGGAGTCCTGTTCTGCGGTGGCTCACCCCCACCCTCGCCCTTCTGGCGGTCGCAGTGATCGCGCTCTTCGGCGGCATCCTTATCGGCCAGCACACCGCCGGCCCTGGCCAGGCCGCGGGCTTCGTCCGCCCGGGCGGTCAGGGAAATCAGGGCGGGCAAGGCCAGCTGGGCGGCCCCGGGCACCAGGGCGGACAGCGAGGTGGCGGCACGCAGGACGGCGTCCAGGGCGGGCCGGGGCTGCAGGGCAACGCCACTCGCCCCGGCTCTCTCGGCGGTCTCACCGCCGGAACAATCCAGTCGATCGACGGTGCCACGATCATTGTGAAACTGCGCGATGGTTCGACCATCACGGTGAAGACCACCGACTCGACCAAGGTCACGAAGAGCCAAAAGATCAGCGTCACCGAGCTCACGTCCGGCGAGACCGTGACCGTGCGCGGCGCGAAGGACGACAGCGGGAGCGTCTCCGCGACCTCCATTTCCGAGGGCGCGAACCCGTTCTCCGGTGCGCGGCCCGGCGCGAACGGCTAGCCAGACGTCCTTCTCACAACGCAGGAGATTCGCCAGCGGAAGAGTAATTTGGCGGCGGATCTCCTGCGGTGTGGGGTGTGGCGGAAGGGCGGGAACCGGCGCAGAGTGCCGAGCGGCGGTCAGCCCTGGTTACTGAAGGCGGCGTCGAAAGATGCCGTCGGCAGCTCCCAGAGCAGTGCTCGCACGAAACCGACGGCTTCGGCCGCGCCGTGCAGCCGATCCATGCCGGCATCCTCCCACTCCACAGAGATGGGGCCACCGTAGCCGATGGAGCGCAATGCCCGGAATGAGTCCTCCCACGGCACATCCCCGTGCCCAGTAGAGACGAAGTCCCAGCCGCGGTGGGGATCGCCCCAGGGCAGATGCGATCCGAGGATGCCGTACCGCCCGTTGGGCGTGCGCAACCGGGTGTCCTTGCAATCGACATGGTAGATGCGATCGGCAAACTCCGTGATGAAAGACACCGGGTCGATGCCCTGCCACATCATGTGGCTCGGGTCCCAGTTGAAGCCGAAAGCTGCACGATGCTCGATGGCCTCGAGTGAGCGCACGCTCGACCAGTAGTCGTAGGCGATCTCCGAGGGGTGTACTTCGTGGGCGAACCGCACCCCCTCCGAGTCGAACACGTCGAGGATCGGGTTCCACCGGTCGGCGAAGTCCTGATAGCCGGCATCGATCACCGAGGCCGGCACCGGGGGGAACATAGCCACGTACTGCCAGATCTTCGAACCGGTGAAGCCGACGACGGTGTCGATGCCCATCTTGCGGGCGACCACCGCGGTGAGCTTGAGTTCCTCCGCCGCGCGCCGACGCACACCCTCGGGATCGCCGTCTCCCCAGACCATGGGGCGGATGATCGCCTGGTGACGGAAGTCGATCGGATCGTCGCACACGGACTGGCCGGTGAGGTGGTTGGAGATCGCCCACGCTTTCAGCCCATAGCGATCGAGGATGTCGAGCCGCCCCTGAAGGTAGGCGTCGTCTTTGGCGGCCCGCGCGATATCGAGATGCTCTCCGGATGCTGCGATCTCGAGCCCGTCATAACCCCACTCCGACGCGAGGCGAGCCACCTCCTCGAGAGTGAGGTCGGCCCACTGGCCGGTGAAGAGCGTCACAGGATGAGTCGAGGC
>JAYTTG010000538.1:0-3199 GCA_043745175.1 Microbacteriaceae bacterium | reverse complement strand
CGGGAACTGGGCATGGCACCAGACCCTAGCTGATTCGATTCCGGGATCCGGCCTCCCGCTGTGGGCGACACCCCGGCCCCCCTTGTCCGAAATCCATGCACAGGTGGGCGAACACCGGCGTGGTGAGTCCGCTGGCAGCGTGTCAAGTCGGAGTGCATGGATTTCGCGCGGGGGCCTCCGCTCGAAAACTGGAGGCGAGCAGGGCATGCCCGCCCACACCATAGGCTCGAGTTGTGTTCGAACTACATCACCTCAGCGCCCAGGAGCAGTGGGACTGGTTGCAGCGCGGTGAGATCACTCCCGTCGAGCTCACTCGGCACTACCTCGACCGTATAGAGCGCCTCAATGGTGCACTCGGAGCCTTCGTGACGGTGACCGCGGAGGCGGCACTGGCGAGAGCGGCATCCCTCGCCGAAACCGTGCCGAAGACGGCGCCCCTGTGGGGATTGCCGTTGGGTGACAAAGACCTGGTGAACCGGGCGGGCGTGCGCACCGGCTATGGCTCACGCCTCATGGACGGCTTCGTCCCCGACCGGTCAGACGCCCTCGTCGAGGTTCTGGATGCCGCGGGCGCAGTGAGCCTCGGTAAGACCAGCGCCCCGGAGTTCGGGCTCCCCTCCTACACGGAAAGCCTCGTCTCCCCACCCGCGCGTACGCCGTGGAACACCGGCCTCGGCGCCGGCGGATCCAGCGGGGGAGCGGCGGTCGCCGTTGCTGCGGGACTGTTGCCGTTCGCCCCCGGCTCAGATGGCGGGGGCTCCGTGCGTATCCCCGCCGCCGCGTGCGGGCTTGTCGGCCTCAAGCCCTCGCGGGGGCTCGTGCCGAGCGGGACCGGTCTCGGCTCCCTCGGTGGCCTTGTCGTACCGGGGCCGCTTGCCCGGTCCGTCGCGGATGCCGCGATGCTGCTCGACGCCCTGGTTGAGGGAGGTGACTACCCCTTCACCGTTCGCGCCCCGCGCTGGGACGGCGGAGCCTTGCTCAACGCTGCGGTGCGGGGAGAGGGTCGGTTCCAGCTCGGCGTGATGACAACCTCGCCGTGGGACAGCGCGTACGACATCGAGATCGCGCCAGAGGCATCCGCCGCTCTCGCGTTGGCGCTATCGGAACTCAACGCGGCCGGGCACGGAATCGAGGAAATCGCACTCGAACCGGACGACTCATACGCCCCCAATTTTCGCACCATCTGGCAGGCCGGTGCGGCAGGAATCCCCGCCGTGGGTAAGCAACTCGACCTGCTCGAGCCACTCACCAAATGGCTCGTTTTGCGCGGGAGGCAGGTGTCGGCACAGGAGCTCTCGAGCGCGCTCGGTGCACTCGTCGAGTTCGAGCGCTCGATCATCCACCAGTTCCGGCGCTTCGATGCGGTCGTCACCCCCGCCCTGGCGATGACGCCGCGGCCGGTCGGCTGGTACGACGCGGAGGATGCCGAGCGCAACTTCGCGCAGCAGGTGCAGTACACGCCGTTCACCTCTTTCGCAAATGTAACCGGGTTGCCTGCGATCACGCTGCCGGTCGCAGAGACGGTTGAAGGCCTCCCGATGGGAGTGCAGCTCGTGGGTCGCCCGGGCGGTGAGCACGTGCTGCTGGCCATCGGAGCACAACTTGAGCGTCGACTCAGCTGGCAGCGGCGGCATCCGGTGCAGTGGTAGCGGTTGTTCGGCAGGATCACTGCTTCGGAGCGCCCCAGCTATTTGTGGATCGCGACGAATGACCCGGCCGGGCGCCCAACCCGGACGCAGCGTGACCGGGAGCCGCATCACCTCGCAACTACTGCCGAGTGGATTGCCCGCTCTCCACGTCAGATCAGCATCACCGGTCATCCGGACTGCGTGTTTCTTGCCCGTGCGCACCGAGATCCCTATGATTGGCGCATCACGGAGAACCCCGTCGGCGGGCCCAACCGGCCCGATCCGACACACATCGCCAGAGAGCAGCTCGAGGCGGGGCATCCGGGGATAGGCAACGCTCATGAGGGCCTTTTCACTTCTCCCCGTCGCATCCGCGGCTTTGGCGGTCACCGCCCTCGTGCTCGGAATGGGGCTGGCCGCGCAATCGGTGCAGGCGGCCGCGGTGGCATTGCCACCGACGAATGGCCAGTTCGACTACCAGATCGGCGGTGCGTACACGCCTCTGGCGTCGGCGTCGATCGTGGATCGCGATCGCAATGCGACTCCGGTGGCCGGCCGATACAACATCTGTTACGTCAACGCGTTCCAGACCCAGCCGGATGAGGCGTCGTTCTGGACCTCGGGCCACAGCGACCTGCTCGTGAAGCGGGCGAACGGAACCAACCTGACTGATCCGGACTGGCCCGGTGAATTCATCTTCGACACCTCCACCGCAACGAAGCGCTCGAGCATCGCGACGATCGTGAACGGCTGGATCGATGGCTGCAAGACGAAGGGGTTCCAGGCGATCGAGCCCGACAATCTCGACTCCTGGACACGTTCCCTTAACAAGCTCACCAGGGCGAACAACGTGGCCTTCGCGACAATTCTCGCGACCCATGCCCACTCCATCGGGCTCGCCATCGCTCAGAAGAACACTTCGGAGCTCGGCTCCACCGGCAGGACTTCGATCGGTTTCGACTTCGCCATCGCCGAAGAGTGCCAGGTTTACGCGGAATGCGGCAGCTACACCGGCCCCTACGGAAACAAGGTCATCGAGATCGAGTACACGGACACTCCCCGCAGCGCCTTTACGGCGTCCTGCTCCGCGCAGGGCAAGAACATCTCGGTGATCCTGCGCGACCGCAATGTAGTGGCTGAGGGGCAGCCTGCCTACCGTTACGAGTACTGCTAGAGACCGACCATCTCGGAACTCTTCTGCCAGAGTTCGCGGCACATCGCCTCGTCGAAGGCCGCCTTCCGTTCCCGGCCATCCGGCTTGAGTCCGTCGAAGTAGGTGCCGCTCGGCGAGGCGATATCGCGCTCCGAGGCGAGGTGGATGAGCGGCGCGGCTCCCTGCTCCGGGCTGATCCCGAGCGACCCGCGACTGACGAACTGGCCGAGGCGAAGCAGGGCCGAGTCAGCACCGAACCCGGTTGCGACAAACCCCGGGTGGAACGAGAACGCGTCGACCCCGGTGCCAGCCGTGCGCCGCGCGAGCTCGCGGATGAACATGATCGTCTCGAGTTTGCTGGTGCCGTATGGCAGCCATCCTCCGGCATAGACCCGACGTCGCCAGTCGAGGTCAGCCA
>JAYTTG010000537.1:0-3200 GCA_043745175.1 Microbacteriaceae bacterium | reverse complement strand
GGGTGTCGCCCGCATGAGCAACGAGGTGATCATCGAGTTCACGAAGCTCGACTTGCCGGAGCCGGTGGATCCCGCGACGAGCAGATGGGGCATTTTGGCGAGGTTAGCTACGACGAAGCCACCCTCGACATCCTTGCCGAGACCGATCGTCATGGGATGGACGCTCGAGGTGGTCGCCTTCGAGCGGAGCACATCGCCGAGCGAGACGATCTCACGGTCGGCGTTGGGAATCTCGACGCCAATCGCACTCTTACCCGGAATCGGCGAAAGAATTCGCACCTCATTGCTTGCGACGGCGTACGAGAGATTCTTATTGAGAGCAGTGACGCGCTCCACCTTGACACCGGGCCCTAACTCGATCTCATAGCGGGTGACCGTCGGACCGCGGCTGAAGCCGGTGACGCGGGCATCCACCTGGAACTGCTTGAGCACCTCCGTGATCGAGGCGACGATGACATCGTTAGCCTCTGAGCGGGACTTCGGTGGCGTTCCCGGGACAAGACTGGATGCCGCGGGTAGCCGATAGGGAGCGGCCGGCCGGGTCGGTGTGGGCGTGGCGAACTCGCCGAGGTCGCCCTTCGCTGATGCGGTCGCGGCGAATCCGGGAAGGAGGTCTGCGACAAGTGGACCGTCATCGCGGATGCCGGTAACCGGGGCTACTTCGCCGGTGAAGCGCTTGACCGCGGCCTCGGCCTCGGCCAACTCGTCGAGCAGCTCGGTGCCGAACTCCTCGTCGCGACGAGTTCGGTCGATGACCTCGGTGGCACCCTGGTCCTTCGCGAGAACCGGACTGTCGAACGCCGGCTCGTCTTCGCGCTTGCGATTACGGCGCCACCAGGGCAGAGACCCGGAGTCTTCCCCTTCGAGGTCGAGGTCGCCGAGAGAGCCGAACTGCCCGCTGTCAGACGTGAAGCCCTTCTGAAGCACCGCTGTGGGAGTGGTCTCGGCGATCTGGGCGCCAAACAGGTAGCCATAGAGATCGCGGAGACGAGCGCCCGTGCGATTCGGCGGTGTCTTCGTAATGATGAAAAGAGACAGCAGCAGCAGCAGGGACACCAGCGGCACCGCGAGCCAGGCGGTTCCCAGCGCCAGAAGCGGACCGGCGAGCACCCAGCCGACGACCCCCCCGGCCCGAGCGAGCGGCTCGACGCCGTTCGACGGTTGCGGCGTGCCGCCAAAGATATGGCAAAGAGCGCTCACCGAGGTGAGAAGCACCGCAAGGCCGATTCCGATCCGTCCGTTGTCGTGCACCGAAGACGGATGACGGAACAGCCATACGGCGAACAGCAGCATGATCACCGGGAGCGCGAAGGCGACGCGACCGAACAGGCCTCCGAAGGTAAAGGAGTCCAGGGCGATGGCAATCGGATCGGCTGGATTGAACCATTCGACAACCGCGCCAACCACTGCGAGCAGGAACACAAAGAACGGCACGCCGTCGCGGCGCTCCTCCTTGGCGAGGGTCTCGCGGCCGAGCACCCGAGCGGCTCCGCCCACCGCGTGGGCGAGTCCGAGCCAGGCGGAAGAGAGGAGCCCGGGCTTATCTACTGCCACGGTCTTCATCACGGGCAGCTTGCGCGTGGTGCCCTTACCCGTTGGGCGATTACTGGCACGCACGGTCGAGCGCGCGCGCGGGGTCGACCTGGTGCTCGTAGCCATGGATCAACGCTAACGGCGGGAGCGGCGAAAGCCCGGCCTCGACACGCTCGCAGGCGCTGGCTGCTCAACCGAGAGTCCGGTCAGTAGCGGATGGCGTCGATCACCTTGAATCGCACGGCGGCAATCGCGGGAAGCAGCCCAGCGAGGGCCCCAACGATGGAGGCCGCTGCAAGCCCGAACAGTGCAGCCCCAATCGGGAACGACGGAAGATCAGTGACCCCCTGGGAAAGCTTCGCCTGCACCCACGGGTTCTCCACGATCGCGACAGCGACACCAACACCAACCACGCCGGCGGCCGCAGTCGCCACCACGCTCTCCATCATCACGGCGAAGAATACCCTCCCCGCCGTCGCACCGAAACTCCGACGGATGCCGATCTCCCGGATTCTCTGGCGCACTGTCACGAGAGAGATGTTCACGAGGCCGAGGGCCCCGAGGAAAAGCACGAGGCCGGCCACTGCCCCGACGGCAATCCTTACCGGGCCAATAGGATCGCCGCCGTAGGCGGCGTAGTCCTGCCGGTTGACCTGGACATCCACCCCGGAGGGTACCGATGCGGTGAGCTCCGCCGTGAGTCGAGACGTTACCCGCTTGGCCAGTGGGGGCGGAACCCAGGCTTCGAACTGGGATTGCCCCGCATAGCTCGCGGGCTCCGCTGCGGCGCGGAAGGCATCCGTCAGCATCATCATGTTCGGCATGTCGCCGTCCCGCACCGCCCGTACCCCCACAATCACCGCCGTGATCGGATGCGCACCGAGAATGCGCACGGTGGGATGGGTGCGGAGGTCTGGGGAGCCCATCAGCGCCCAGAACGGGCGATTCACCACCAGGGCTGGTGCCAGTCGATTGATATCTTTCTCGGCAAACCAGCTGCCCTCCTTGACCTTCACACGATGCATGACTCCGTAGTCGACGTCGATGGCCGTCGTGTCGACGAGGGCCGCTCCCGCGACGAACTGTACGGAGAGCTGGCCACTCAGAATGCTCGTGTGATATCGAATTTTGTAGCGATCAATCGCCGAATCCAGCGTCGTCCTCAACGAGGCTGCGTCGAAGGAGGCACCGTTCTGCGTGTGGGCCGACACGCCGATTGTTGCCGGACGCCCACCGTTGCGTTCGTTCGACTCCTGTACGGACTGCTCAACGATGGCGCCGAGGCCGACGACCGAGGTGATCGCGGCGACGGCAACCGCGACCCCGATGAGGCTGAGGAGAACCCGCGTGCCATGGATCCGCACCTCTGCCCAGGCCTCGGAGAATGATCCGACCAGTGCTGCGAGCGGGGACTGCCGCTTCGTTGGGCTCATAGCCCGACCTCTGGGGTGGAGGAGGAAAGGACACGGGAGACGTTGATCGGCGCGAGCACGCCCCGATCGAGCCGATAGTGTCTGCGGGCCAGGGCCGCGACATTCACGTCGTGGGTGATCGTGATGAGGGCTGCGCCAGAGACTTCCGCGACCTCGTCGAGAATAGCCATGATGCTGGCCCCGGTCTCGATATCGAGAGCACCGGTCGGCTCGTCCGCGAGAATCAGCCGCGGG
>JAYTTG010000536.1:0-3204 GCA_043745175.1 Microbacteriaceae bacterium | reverse complement strand
GGGGATCTGTGGCCACGGCGAGGTCATCCGGTGCCAATCCGCGCTTCAATACGGCGAAGCCGAGCTTCTCGTTATCGCCGCCGAGACCCGAATGCAGGCGAGCGGAATCCTCCATCACCGGAGTCTCGATCTCCTCGAAACCGTGAGCCGAATAGACGGAGCGGATGACGCCGAGCACGCGTTCGCGCCTGGCCTTCTCTGCGGGGAGGAAATCCCGCATCCCGCGCGGAGGATTCACCTGGCTGGCCATCTGCCCATTGTTCCATTCCGCCGGACGGCGAAATTCACTCCGCGGAAACAAAAGGCTTCCGCGCGACCAGCAATTCGCGTAGTCGACCGCCGCAAATTCCGAGTGCGCGCTCGAAGGATGCTGTCGCGCGCTCGTCGTCGTCGCGCATCTCCAGCATGGTCGCCTCGAATTCGAGCCGCAGGAGTTGTCGGCTGCGATGCTCGAGTCCGAGTCTCCAGGCCACGCGGAACTTCTCAACGTGGGCGTCGACATCGGTGAGATCGCCGTGGAAGTCGGGTTCGACCGCATCCTGCCGCTCGGTGAGCTCCGAGACCACCGCTGGCTTTTGCGCCGGGTGGAGGCTCGTGCCCTCGCAGAGTCATAACGCACGTTTTGTTTTTACAGCCGCGGGGGTTAGCCTTGTCGCGCCGGTCACCGACGCACCCGCCCGGAAATCTTTCCGGGACTCAACGGTGGTGACTTCGGGCGTGTCGACAATAGAGAAGATCAGGCTCTCTTTAAGATATTTAGACTGGGCGGCGAATCGGGTAAATTCTCCGCCCTGGTTCGAGTAAATCTGCCCGCTGCGGAATTCCCAGCGAAGCGGGTGCTCGAGCTGGGTGTCCTCCCCATTCGGGTTGGGGAGGGCACCACCTCATGCCCCTTGCTCTGCAGCGCTGCCTGCTTCAGTGATGCGAATGTCGTCCTGCAGTTTTCTCAGCGCGATTCGCAGGGAGCGTTCGGCGTCGAGCCCCTGCGCGGATGCCATCGCTACGATCGCCAGCAGCTCTGCGCCGAGGTGCTCTTCGTCGGCGACTTCGGTGGTCGCTGCATCCACCGCGATGTTCACCCTGCGTGCACGACCGATCAGTTTTTCGGCCAGGGCGAGGGACGGCATCCCCTGCGGGATCCCGTCGAGCACGCTCGTACGGTGCGGTTTCTCGACCGCTTTGCGCACGTCCCAAAGCGCTACGACTTCATCGGCCGTCGCGGCCGAGGCATCACCGAACACATGCGGATGACGGCCGACCATTTTCGCCGTCATGTGGGCCGCGACATCCTCAATCGTGAACTCCTCCTCAGGAGTGTGCGCGGCGACATCGGAGTGGAAGACCACCTGATAGAGCACGTCGCCGAGCTCTTCGATCAGGTCGTCGCGGGTGCCGCCCTCGATCGCGTCGACGAGCTCGTAGGTCTCCTCGATGAGATATCGCACGAGTGATTGATGCGTCTGTTCGCCGTCCCAGGCGCAGCCCCCGGGTGCGCGAAGATGCTCGAGGACCGCGATCAGTTCGTCGAGTTTCGGATGTGGCTGGCTCGCGGGCAGTGCTATCGGCAGCTCTTCGGTCATGCTTCATTGTGCCGGGTCTCGTCGATTCCCTGCTCATGGCCGAACTCGTTTCCACACGGCGCACGGGGCGCACAGCGGCTCGCGGCAGAATGAACTGTGCTCTCTCCCGACTGGCCGTACTCAAAACCCGTGCTGGTCGTCGCGCTCCTCGGCCTCGTCGTCATGCTCGTCGTGCGCGCCATCCGCAAGGACCGTGACGAGTACCGCCGCTTCAAGCGCTTCGAGCGCACCGTCAACCGGCAGCGGATGATGCGCCGCTGGCTCATCAGTTCGCTCACCCTGTTCGGTGGCGCATCCGTGCTGCTGCTCGTACTGGTGTGGCAGTACATTCCGCTGGTGCTCCGGGCAGTGGAGGTCTGGCCCGCCGCCGCCGCATTCCGGTCGTTGATCGACTCAACCGGTGACCTCGTTCCGGGCATCGCACTCGGTCTCGGTCTCGTGCTGGTCTTCGGAACGGTGCTGGCCGTCTACCTCGCTCGAAATTCGGATGCCGTGCCGACCGTCGGAGACGTGGGCTCCCTTCTGCCACGCAATCGTGCCGAGCTGTATTACGGTGCGGCACTGTCGGTCAATGCCGGGGTGGTCGAGGAACTGCTCTTTCGGCTCGCCCTTCCGGCATTGGTCTTCGGCGCCACCGGGAGTGCGACCGGTGCGGTGATGGTCAGCGTTGCGCTGTTCGGGGCGCTGCACCTCTATCAGGGGGTGGCGGGGATCGTGGGTGCGACCGTGCTCGGAGCGATCCTGATGGCGCTGTATCTCGCGACCGGCAACATCCTCGTTCCGATCATCGTGCACGCGTTGATCGACCTGCGATCGCTGGTGCTGATTCCGGTGCTCGTGTATCGGGTCGATCAGGTTTAAAGCCGTCTTCAGCTATGCGCTGGCGGCCTCGGGTTCGACCGCCTCTACGGTCTTTCTCGGCATCGCGAATCCCGCAATCACGGTGGCGACCGCCGCGACGGCGATGGCGACGAACACACTGGTCGACGCATCGATGACTGTCGGGACGCTGTTCTCGCCACCCGGATGCGACGCGAACACGGAGTTCGCGATGGCACCGAAGATCGCGACGCCGACGGCGCTGCCGACCGAGCGGGCGAACAGGTTGGTGCCGGTGACGACCCCGCGCTGGTTCCACAGCACGCTCGACTGGGCGGCGATGAGGCTCGGGGTGGCGACGAGTCCCATGCCGAGGCCGGTGACAATGCAGCACAGTGCGACCCCGACCACCGAGGGGGACTGGCTGAAGACGATCAGCAGCATCGGTCCGAGCACGGCGAGTGTCATCCCGATCAGCACGGTCGAGCGGAAGCCGATGCGCAGGTAAAGTTTGCCGGCCTGCGAGGCGGAGATCGGCCATCCGATGGTCAGGGCGGCCAGGGCGAGGCCGGCGACCAGGGGTGGTGCGCCGATCGATTTCTCGAGGTAGGTCGGCACGTAGGAAGTGAGTCCGATGAGCACCGCCCCGACACCGAGCGAGATGAGGGATGTCGTGAGCAGCAGCCTGCGCGAGAACACCCAGAGCGGCAGCACCGGTTCTTTGGCGACGCGCTCGATGAGTACGAAGGCGACCACGAGGATGCCGCCGATCACGAATGCGCCGATCGACTGCACCGAATTCCAG
>JAYTTG010000535.1:0-3205 GCA_043745175.1 Microbacteriaceae bacterium | reverse complement strand
AGAACAGGCCGTGGCCCCCCGGGTCGCCCCGAGAGAGCAGTAAGCGTGTACGACGGAATAGTCCAGGAACTGATCGACGAACTGGGGCGACTGCCCGGGATCGGTCCGAAGTCGGCGCAGCGCATCGCGTTCCACATCCTCCAGACCGAGACTTTTGATGTCACCCGCCTTGCCGAGGTGCTCATGACAGTAAAGGAGAAGGTGCGATTTTGCGACGTCTGCGGCAACGTGACCGAGCAGGAGCTCTGCAACATCTGCCGTGACCCACGTCGATCCCTTGCCACGATTTGCGTCGTCGAAGAGGCGAAGGACGTTGTGGCAATCGAGCGCACCCGCGAGTTCAAGGGTCTCTATCACGTGCTCGGCGGGGCGATCAGTCCGATTGACGGAATCGGACCGGATGATCTGCGCATCCGTCAGCTCATGCAGCGCCTCGCTGACGGTGTTGTCACCGAGGTAATCATCGCGACCGACCCCAATCTCGAGGGCGAGGCGACGGCCACCTACCTCTCGCGCATGTTGATGCACCTGGATCTGCGGGTAACTCGCCTGGCGTCCGGGCTGCCCGTTGGCGGCGATCTCGAGTATGCCGACGAGGTGACCCTTGGGCGCGCCTTCGAGGGCCGACGGCTCGTCGAGAACTAGCGCCGGCGGCACGTCGAGGAAGAAGCCGACGGCACAGAAGCGTGCTGTGAATCCCGGTGCATCGCGATTTCGCCAATACAAAAGACGCCGTTTGTACCCCAGACCGATCTGTCTGTCCCTATGACTGGAGCTATACCGGTATATCGGAAGTCGAGCAGACTAAACCTATGACTCCACAGCCTGCAGCCCTCGAGTATCGTGTGGTGACTCTCGTCGAGCGCCATCCCTCCGGCGGATACGACCAGCTGGTGACATTTGCGAATGGCTCTGTCTCGTATCTCCGGGGTGGGGCGCTCCATCGCGAGGATGGACCGGCCCACGTCGACCCCTCCGGTGCGCAGACCTGGCTCCAGTTCGACCGCGAACACCGTGATTCCGGCCCGGCGGTTATTTTCAGCAACGGAGCGCACGAGTACTGGCTTGATGGCAAGAGGGTTCAGAAGAGCGAGTGGCGCAAACTCCGCGCTCGTCTGACGCCCCTTCGCCGGATTCGCGCGATGACCGAGCTGTCCCGCTAAGGATCCATCCGCGACACGAGATTGGTGAGCTCTCCCGATCAGCACGTCACATAGCGATCTCTCGGGAAGTCAACATTTAGGATGGGAGTCGGCCTAAATCGGCATCCCGAACTCCAGGAGAACCCAGTGGGCTTGATCGTGCAGAAGTACGGCGGCTCGTCGCTCGCCGATGCGGAAAGCATCAAGCGCGTGGCCAAGCGCATCGTAGAAACCCGGAAGGTGGGCAACGAGGTCGTCGTCGTAGTGTCGGCCATGGGCGACACGACAGACGAGTTGCTGGATCTCGCCGGGCAGGTCACTCCGATCGCTACCGGTCGCGAGCTTGATATGCTGCTCACCGCTGGCGAGCGCATTTCGATGGCACTGCTCGCGATGGCAATCAAGAGCATGGGCCAGGAGGCTCGCTCCTACACCGGGAGCCAGGCCGGCCTGAGCACCGATGCCAGGCATGGCAGCGCTCGAATCATCGAGGTCGCGCCCACCCGGGTGCGCGCCGCCCTCGATGCCGGCGCCATTGCCATCGTCGCCGGTTTTCAGGGCTTCAATCGCGGTACCGGCGACATCACGACGCTCGGACGCGGCGGGTCCGACACGACGGCAGTCGCGCTTGCGGCCGCACTCGACGCGGATGTCTGCGAGATTTACACGGATGTCGACGGCATCTTCACCGCGGATCCTCGGGTCGTGCCCGCCGCCCGCAAGATCGACCGGATCACCAGCGAAGAGATGCTTGAACTCGCCGCCGCAGGAGCCAAGGTTCTCTATATTCGTGCAGTGGAATATGCCCGCCGACACGGGGTTACGCTTCATGTGCGCTCCTCGTTCAATAACAACGAGGGCACTCTCGTGGTTAATCCGAAAGAAGGCGAAATCGTGGAAGAGTCCATCATCTCCGGGGTTGCGGTGGACCTGAGCGAAGCGAAGATCACCGTCGTCGGAGTGCCTGACGTGCCCGGCAAGGCCGCGCAGATCTTCACCCTCGTGGCGTCAACCGATGCCAACATCGACATGATCGTGCAAAACGTCTCCACTGCAGCCACCGGGCTCGCAGATATCTCGTTCACTCTTCCCAAGTCCGATGGCGCGCGAGTATTGAAAGCCCTCGAAGACAGCAAAGACCAGACTGGCTTCCACTCGCTGCAGTACGACGACCAGATCGGCAAACTCGCGCTCGTTGGTGCCGGGATGCGCACCAACGCGGGCGTCTCGGCGCGGTTGTTCACGGCCCTGTTCGAGGCGGGAATCAACATCGAGATGATCTCCACCAGCGAAATCCGCATCAGTGTCGTCACACGTGCCGATACCATCAACGAGGCCGTGCGGGTGGTGCACAGCGCCTTCGGGCTCGATGCGGAGGATCTCGCGAAGGTGCACGGGGGGACCGGACGGTGACCGCGGGACTGACCATCGGAGTTGTCGGCGCCACCGGCCAGGTCGGTACCGTGGTTCGTCGGCTGCTGGAGGAGCGCGACTTCCCTGCGCTGCGCATCCGCTTCTTCGCATCGGCTCGTTCTGCCGGGAGCACCCTGCCTTGGAAGGGTGAAGACATCGTGGTCGAAGACGCCTCGACTGCAGATCCAACCGGCGTCGATATCGCGATCTTCTCCGCCGGGGCGAGCACGTCGAAAGCGCAGGCTCCGCGGTTCGCTGCGGCCGGCGTCACGGTCATCGACAACTCCTCCGGATTTCGCATGGATCCCGACGTGCCGCTCGTGGTGAGCGAGGTCAACCCGCATGCGATCGCCGAGGCGCGCAAGGGCATCATCGCCAACCCGAACTGCACGACCATGGCGGCCATGCCGATCCTGAAGGTGCTGGATGCCGAGGCTGGCCTCCGACGACTGATCGTGAGCACTTACCAGGCCGTGTCCGGAGCCGGACTGGTCGGCGGTGAGGAGCTCTACGAGCAGGCGAAGGCGGCGATCGAGCAGGATCCGCGCAGCCTCGTCCATGACGGCTCATCCATCGGATTCCCCCCGGCCACGACCTTCCCGCGGACTATCGCTTTCGACGTGATCCCCTTCGCCGGCAGTCTCGTGGAC
>JAYTTG010000534.1:0-12012 GCA_043745175.1 Microbacteriaceae bacterium | reverse complement strand
TAACCGGTCTCTTCGAGAGCGGCGGACTTGATATAACCCATGATGCGAATCATGACCTTCCGTCAGGGGCCAGCACGTTTTAACAGGCCCAACTTAGGCAAGCCTAACATTTGGCACCCTGTCGGGTCTGATCCGTGCCGTCGTCCGAATAAGCTGGATTCAATTATGGGAACTGCCACGAATATCGACGCGACCGCGGTCAACACGATTCGCTGGCTTTCCGCCGCGGACACAACGATCGTCGTGCCCGTCTACCAGCGCCAGTATCGCTGGGACATCGGCGCCTGTGAGCAACTGCTCGCCGATATCCGCACCGCCGCCGACTCGGACGAGCGCCACATGCATTTCATCGGATCGATCCTGTCCTCCGCCAGCACCAAGCCGTCCCACAGCACGGAAAGGGCTGCCTTCGAGCTCGTGCTCATTGACGGTCAGCAGCGCATCACGACCCTCATGCTGCTTGTCGCCGCTCTGCACCACAGCGTGCTGCACGACCCGGTGCTCGTCGCCGACCAAGCACTCGCCGCCGACCTCGCAAAGGTGCTGGTGCGCGACGCTGACCCCGCGCGCACCAAGCTCCGACCGCACCAGGCCTGGGCCCACATATTCGAGAGCGTCGTGCTCGACCGTCGACTGGTGGATACCGACCTCCGCGACTCGCGCTTCGACGACAACTACGCGTTCTTCCGAAGCCAGGTTCCTGCGTCTGAGGTGGTGCGTATCTGGACGGGGCTGCAGCGGCTGGAGCATGTCGCCATCACCCTAGGTGCGGATGCGAACGCCCAGCAGATCTTCGAGAGCCTGAACTCCACGGGCGAACCCCTCCGGGATCACGAGTTGATCCATAACTACGTGCTGATGGGACTCTCGCACGCGGAGCAGAGCGAGATCGAGGATTCGTTCTGGGTACCGATCGAACAGAACACCGGAGAGTCCATCGCCGGTTTCTGGCAGCACTATTTGGTCATGACGACGGGCCACGAAGTCGATACCAGCGGCGGACGCGGCGTCTATGACGCCTTCCGACACAGTTTTCCCCGACTGGACCTCGAGTCCCTGAGGGAGCATGCCGCCGAGTGGCGGGAGTACTCGGAGATCTACCGCACCCTGCTGGAACCGGCGCGAGCAGCAAACAGGGAGATAGCCCGTCAGCTCGCTTTCATCAACACCTTCGGTAGGGGAATGTACCCGCTCGTGATGCGCGCCTACCGCGACCACTCGCGCGGCACGGTGCACGCGAACGCTCTCATCGAAACCCTGGAGCAGGTGCAGTCCCTTCTGCTTCGACGGACGATCGTCGGACTTGATAACGACCGGCTGGTTGGACGCCTGTGCCGAACACGAGAAGCGGAAGCGGATACGTTGGCTCGAGCGATAGCCCGGATCACCCCCTCAGATGCGCGGGTGCGCGTCGCGCTCAAGTACGGAGACCTCCCGCACACCGCTTACGTTCTTGGGCGGCTCGCTGGCATCGATGTCCCTTTCGAGCTGGACGTGGAGCACATCTTCCCGCTTGCACCGTCCGACAACTGGAGCGGCGACGGGTCTCGAGCATGGGCGGACTACACTGACGACGAGCAGAACAGCCATCGTGCCCTCGCAGAGACTCTCGGTAACCTCACGCTACTTGAGTCATCGTTAGCCGAGCGCGCACTCGACGAGTCCTTCCCCGAGAAGCGCGCTCTGTACGCGAAGAGCACCATCGCGACGACCCGTACGCTCGCTCACTTACCCGCATGGGGCACCGCTGGGATCAGCGATCGCACTGTCCGGCTCAGCATCGACTTCCTGGCGATCTGGGCGCGCCCGGCGACCGTGGGCATCGACGATGACGGGCTCACACCGATCCTCGACGCGCAGCGGCGGCGCGGATGGCCGCGCGGCTGGCAGCGGGAGTTCGAATACGTGGAATACCGTGGCGAGCACTGGGAGGTCCACGACGTCAAGTCGCTGTTCAATCGCGTGTTCAAGCGGCTCTGGGCCGATTCGCACGAAAACGTCGTGGCGTTCAGCGCACGACGCGGTGGGCCGATCTTCGGCGCCCAGTCGTGGAACGGCCAGTGGGATGAGCTGGACGAATCACACTTCCTTTACATGGGCTGGGACTCGAAGTACATGCTCACTGCGGTGCAGGGAGTGCTCGAAGAATCCGGCGTCGCCTCCGAGGTATTCGTCAAGTACTCCTACATCGGCGACGCGATGTAGCAGAGGTTTTTCGAGCACAAGCATCGGTGGCTGAAGTCGGCGAGTGCGAAGACCCACTCCACGATGTGGGGGCGATGATCTAGGTGATCTCGGCCGACGCATCCGACCGATTGATCCGGGTGTGCGGCTCCCTGCCAGCCATCGTCGGGGAACCGCCCGCCGCGGGGACGACCTGACCGTTTAATAAACGGATGCTGGTCGCCCCCTGGAAAACAAGCACTATTTGAGCATCACAACTCATCGTGTGATGGTCATCGTCACCGACCGCGCCAAAACCAGGCAAAGCATGACCCTTGGCGCTGCCGCTGAACACGACGGGGCGGGGCGCAATACGTCATCTCTCGCAAGATTTCTCCAGTCAAACAAACGGTCTCGGAATAGGGATGACGATACCGAAGGGTCGGTCCGGGTCTTGACTTCTCGATCTGCCACGATCATGATGTCGGAATCAGAGTTGTCTCTTATGCACCACCTGTTGCACATATGTAATTTACTATCCGAGAAAACGAGCGGGAAACGCCGATGTCCCACACACCAGTCGGTCCACCCGACGCGAGCGCTCACCCGCGGTACGCGGGCGTGGCCATGCTCGCTCGCCTTCCCGAGTTGCAGGATGGTCCGCACGCTGACAACTTTGTGATCGGCGTTCCCTTCGAATGGGGAATGAGCCACCGGCCGGGAGCACGATTCGGCCCCGCACACATCCGCGAGGCGCCTCGACCGGTCAGACCCTGCAATCCTGCCCAGCAAGTCGAGCCGTTCTCTTCGCAAGAGGGTGCAGACTCCGGAGATCCCTACTTCGGTACTCCCGTCACGACCGGAATCCCGTTGCGGCGCGCTTTTCGAGGAGGGGCTGATCGACCGCATCGCGAGCAATCAAGCCGATGCTGGCACGGCTCGCGTCGAGGTCACGCCGGCGCACGACCACGCACAGCTGACCGCAATCGCTGTTTCCCAGATCACCCACACCAAATCATCTCGGCAAACTTGAGAACCGTGTCGGCCGGCTGCTGACAACCAGAACCCGAAAGGACAAAGATGTCTGACACTACCCTCGACAGCAAACGCGAGAGTGTGATTGAACAGCATTCGATCGACTACGTTCCACACTCCGAACGCCACGGCAAGGTCTGGCACCAGGGGCCCTTCTGGTTCACAGGCAATTTCGTGCTGCCGACGCTGGTCACCGGGTTCATTGGCCCATCCATGGGGCTGAGCGTGTGGTTTAGCGTGCTCTCCATTCTGCTCGGCGCGTGTTTCGGAACGTTCTTCATGGCTTTCCACGCCAATCAAGGTCCACGCATGGGCTTACCGCAGATGATCCAGTCGCGCGCTCAATTCGGGAGCCGCGGGGCTATTGTCCCGTTCGCCGCAACCGTCTTCGTCTATGTGGGCTTCATGGTGTTCGATACCATCCTCGCCACGCAGGGTATCGGGCTGATCGCGCCGGCCAGCAAAATCCTGTGGTATCCGCTGCTCATCGCAGTCTCGATCATCATCGCCGTTATCGGGCACGATCTGCTGCATTTCGTGCAGCGCTGGCTCACCTACTTGCTCATCTTCGTTTTCACAATTATCACAATCGTCGCGATCGTCCATTTCTCCTCTGTCCCTGTCGTGCACGGGGCCGCGGTGGCGACATCCGGATGGAACACCGTCGCGTTCCTTGTGCAATTCTCAATCGCAGCCGGCTACAACATCAGTTATGCCGTTTACGTGTCTGACTACACGCGCTACCTCCCTGCAGACGTGTCGGCGCCGAAACTCATCACCTCGGTCTATGCGGGAGCAGCCCTGTCGGCGGTGTGGCTCATGTCGCTCGGCGCTCTCCTCGCCAGCTATATTCCGAACGCCGATCCAATCCTCGCCCTTCATCAAATCGGCGACCTGCTCTTTCCCGGTTTCGGCACGATAACTGTGCTTGTCTCCGTTCTCGCACTCATCTCGATCATGGGTGTCAACGCCTATGGCGCGATGCTCACGGGATCGAGCGCGATCGACGGATTCACTGCCGTGCGGCCCACTGTGCGGCTACGGGTCATCGGCCTCATCGTGGTGGGCGTCGTCTCCGTCATCATCGCCCTGGTCATCCCGGACAACTATGTGAATAGCTTCAACAGCTTCGTTCTGCTCATGCTGTACTCCCTCGTACCGTGGACTGCCGTCAACCTGGTCGACTTCTATTTCGTTCGGCGCGGCAAGTATGCGATTGCCGAGATCCTGAAGCCTAATGGGCTCTATCGACGGTGGGCGTGGCGCGGTATGGTTGCCTACTCCGTCGGCTTCCTGGTGATGATCCCCTTCTTCTCGGTGGGCTTCTTCGTCGGGCCCATCGCGCAAATGCTGGGTGGCGCGGACTTCTCATTCGCGATCGGGCTCGTAGTTTCGGGCGGACTGTACCTGGCATTCTCGCGCAGCTTCAACCAGGTGGAAGAGGAAAAGGCACGCGCAAAGAGCGACGCAGAACTCGAGGGCGCACCACAATGAGCGTTAGTGCGCTGGTCACGGTTGCCTGCATCCAGCTGGCGCCCGTGATCGGTGACACCGCCGCGTCCCTGAAGCGCATTGACGTGGAGCTCAGGGATGCCGCCGGTCGGGGTGCAAATATCGTGGTGCTCCCAGAGCTCGCGAACTGCGGCTACATGTTCGCGGACCGTGAAGAGTTGCTCACGTCGGCCCAGCCCCTCGACGGGCCGTATATCGGCCAGCTGGTGCGCACGGCGTCGGAACTCGGCATCGTGATCGCGAGCGGCTTCAGCGAACTCGCCGCAGGCGATGAGGTCTATAACTCGGCTGTGATTGTTGACCGGAACGGCGTGTTGGCCCGCTACCGAAAAACACACTTGTGGAACACCGAAAAGAGCTGCGGTTTTGTGGCGGGCGACGGGTATCCCCCGGTCATAGATACGCAGTACGGCCGACTTGGACTGATGATCTGTTACGACCTCGAATTTCCGGAGTGGGTGCGCCGGCTCGCACTCGACGGCGCAGATCTCCTGTGCGCACCGGTGAACTGGCCGCTCTATCCGCGACCGGCGGCTGAGCGTCCCGGGGAGATCATCCGGGTGCAGTCTGATGCAGCGGTCAACCGCATGTTTATCGCGGCAGCCGACCGAGTCGGGCATGAGCGCGGCCAGGACTGGCTTGGTGGCACCGTGATAGTCGATACTGACGGATACCCGATAACTTCTATCCGACTTGGCGAGGAGCACACAGCGATAGTCACGGTCGACCTAGCCCTCGCTCGCGACAAATCAATAAGTCCGCAGAACGACGTTCACGCCGACCGTCGCCCGGATCTCTACAACAGACGCTGAACCGACACGCCGCCATCATTTCGCACTGGGCTGCTTGGCGCGACCTCTCTGGCTCTTCCCCTCCCCGATTACTGGTGAGGTGGCCGAGCCACAACGGCCAGATAGGGTTGGCCATCGTGAGCCCACGCTACGCAGCACCCCGCATCCCGGTGTGGCGTGAGCCGGGGATGCCGCCGCTGCTCCTGATTACCGCTGCCGGATTCTCGAGCTACGCAGCACTCCTTCCGGTCGCTCCGCTGTTGGCGGTACAGGGCGGTGCGGATACAGCCGGGGCAGGCGTGGTCAACGGTCTCCTCCTGCTTGCCACAATCGCCACGCAGCCTTTCGTTCCTCGGCTGCTGGCCCGTTTTGGCACCGCACCTGTCCTTGCCGCCGGCCTGCTGTTTCTTGGTGGCCCCTCCTTGCTGCATCTGGTCTCAGACCAACTCGGGTGGATCCTCGCGATGTCAGTCCTCCGAGGGTTCGGATTCGGAGTTCTCACCGTCACCGGATCCAGCACTCTCGCCCATCTCGTCCCGCCGGCACGGCATGGTGCAGCGATCGGGGCGTACGGTGCGGCAATCGCCATCCCGCAGGTCGTACTGCTGCCAGCGGGGCCATCGCTCGTCGATGTGGTCGGATACTGGATCGTGTTCGCGCTGGGGAGCACGTCCGTCCTCGGAATCGCGGCCACTCCCTGCCTCGCACGGGCACTGCGGAAGAACGAGGTCGAACGGCTGCTCTCAGACGATGCGGTCGACGACTCAGCGGGTGATGATGTTCCGAGCCAGGCGTTCGATGACCCCTCGCGGCGTCGGGTTTCCAGCAGGCTCGCCCGACCGACGATCATCCTGCTCGGTGCCACTCTGGCGGGTGGCGGAATCATCACGTTCGCTCCGCAAATGAGTTCGGCACCACTGGCGACGGCGGAAGGTCTCGCCCTATTTACCGTTGCCGCAGCCGTCAGCCGGTGGCGGATCGGGTCCCTCGCTGATCGCTATGGGACCCGGATGTTTTTGTGGCCGCTCGTGCTTCTGACCGTTGCGGGACTCGCATTCACCGCCGTCGCCGTTGAGAACCCCGGCGACACCAAGGTCATTCTCTTCCTGATCGCGCTGGCTCTTGTCGGAATCGGATACGGCGGCATTCAAAATCTCACCCTGCTGCTGTCACTTGGCTCTGTTTCACGTAGGGAATACGGCACAGCAAGTGCGTTCTGGAACATTGGCTTCGACGCTGGCACCGGCGTGGGCTCCGTGCTCGTGGGAGCTATTGCCGCGGGACTGTCCTTCCCCCCGGCATTGCTTGTCGCCGCCGCGATCTCGCTCGCGACGCTACCGTTGGCGTTCGTGCGGAGACGCCGCACATGAGCGATCGTTCATCGTCGAGGCGATGGCCATACCCGGTAGTGAGCGGCCACGCCGCTGAGCACGTTCGGCCCGGCTTTGGGCGTGAATACACGTCGAAGTTGCTGCGGGACATGACCTGAGCGCTCTGGACTGCAACCACGAAGCGGTCAGGTTTTCGAATGAGGGACCGTCAGCGCGACAGGTCGAAGGCCAACCCATCGATTGATCAAAGGTGCCGATGCTGTGTCCGTTGCGAACGACGATCGGACGAGTTAGGTCTGGATCTACCCCGCGAGGTCCACGGGCGCTTCGTGGCAGGACCCTGTCTGGTCGTCAAGAATTCCTGGCGTGTAAGGCGGAGTGTTCGGCGGTCGTCGGCCAGTGCTCGTCTTTCATAGCAGGCAACCGCCCGGTAGTGAGGGTCCAGTCCTCTGAGGCGACGGCCGCTCCAATCCCTGGGGTCCTCGGCGTCAAAGATTCCAACTTCAAGATCGGTTCCGTAGTGCCGAGTGCTCCCGACACAGGCCGCAGGGAGCCAGGACCAGGTCATGCTGGCGTGTGTCTTGTCGGCGCCAATTACCGGGAGCAGCATCTCAGCCGCAGTAGTAACGTCGCTGGATTGAGGATCCGCAGTCCCCGCGGGTGTCCGCGGTTTGTTCGGCTGAGTCAGTCGCTTGGAGCGACGTCCCCTCATTTCTCCCGGATCGAGAAAACAATGCGGTCGATGCGCTCCTGGGCTGTCGCGTGTGATTCTCACTGTCCGTCATCGCTGGAAATACCAGAACGCAGGGACAACCGGGCTGACGTGGCCATCACCACCCTCAGGGTGGAGTAGAAGCCAGTCACGAGAGCATCCGGGTACTCTTTGACGTTCTGTTCAGGTGATCGCTATCCGGTTGCGCGCAGGGTCAATGCGTCGACGCTGATCGTCTCGAGGGTACACTCCCGCTCTGCGAACACGATTTCTCTTCGCATTCCGCTTGCGCTTTTATCAAAGCAAGGCAGGGAAGTCAGCCGTTCCACTGATAACGTCCGAGCACAGACTCACTGCCCTCCGCTGCCCATCCAGCAACTGGAGCGAGATAAGCTCACGCTCAAGTTAAGGACACCGTTGGGAGGGCTGTGAACCTGATCGAGATAGCAACCCGCATGGTCAGGCTCGCAATGATTGCGCTGCTCACCGCTGCGCTCCTCGGAGATGTCTCGGGTTGCACGACATTGGTGTCGGAAGCACAGCCAGAACCGACGAATATGCCTGTTGTCGGCACTCCAAAACCACCACCGGGCCCTGTTGTCGGCACGCCAAAACCACCACCGGGCCCCGTTGTCGGCACGCCAAAACCGACGAATGTCCCTGTTGTCGGCACGCCAAAGCCAACGAATGTCCCTGTGGTCGGCGCGCCAAAGCCAACGATTGCAGCTCGCGCGCCCGGCGATGTAGTCTCCGCCGACACATCCCTTCGCAAAGGACAGCTGGCGTACAAGCTTGCGGATGGGTCGTTCGTCGTCGTCGACAAGTCACAGCCCCTCCCGGACGTGGTGCAGTCGGGAATCCTTACCGAGATTCAGACGATCCAAACGAAGTGGGATCGTGCGAGTTCGGGCTGGGAGTCGGGGAAACTTGGCGTCGCGCTAGGAAGAGTCCGACTGCGGGAAAACGAGGCTACAGGGAAGCAAATAGTCATGATTTTTTTCTCAAAAAACGACGCCGCGCGGCCTGGCGGTTATTGGAACATCGGGCCGATGCCCGCCAACATCGATTTGCGAACACAGCAGAGTTGGACCCGTGCGAGTGCGATTGGTCATGCACAAAAATTCATTGCGATCCAGAAAAATCCGGAGATCTTTTCCATCATCGTTTCGGGCTAGTGGGCTCTTGAAAATTTTGGTTGGGTGTCCAGAAGCCCCAATTGCGGACACTCCCGATCGCCGGTAGCTGGAATTTCGGCGCGTTCACGAATGCGCTGTGCGCCTTTCCGACCTCGACCAGATTGGTCTTCAGGCGAGCGTGACGGCAAGTTGCCATCCTGATCGCGGTGACACCACCGGCGAGGCGCTGCACCGAGGGCGATGAATACGAGCGACCCTGCGGTCCCCTCAAAACAAGGTTGAACAGCCCTTGCGGCCAGAGCATGATTGAACCGCCGGTCAGGGCGAACCCGATCATCAGCATTACAGTCACGGAAGCCCCAGCTCGGACCCGGGCCTCGCCCTCCGCAGCGAGAGCAGCAGGCGCCTCGCCCTTTGCTGAAGCCGAGTATTTCCTCTCAACATGATGCTCACGGGATGAAGGCTCGCGCGCCGCGAAAAGTTCGTCGAAAGCCCAATGATGCCAGTCGCCCCAGCCGACCGGTGGATCGAGGCTTGGCTCAGGATCGGTGGGCCGAACTGGCCACCGGTGACTTGCCGACACAGTGCGAATCCTGAAGACCGTATCCCTCTGGCGGCTGTACTAAAACCACAGTCTGAACGGACTTTTCGAGCAGTGGGCCCTACCGGGCTCGAACCGATGACATCCACGGTGTAAACGTGGCGCTCTACCAACTGAGCTAAAGGCCCGCAGTGCATACCCAGGAGGGGACTGCGACGAACTCATATGGTACAGGTATCCGCACTGCCGAAGAATCGCTGGCCAAGCGCCGTCACAACGAAACCTAGACGGTCAGCGGACTCAGTTCGGCCAGCGCGTCACGATAGGCCGCGATGGATCGGGCCTCACCCGGCGCCGTGACGAAACTCGCACGGATGATGCCGTTCGCGTCGATGAGGAAGCTCGCTCGATTGGCGAAGCCTTTTTCGGGGAGGAAGACGCCGTATTCCTTCGCGACAGCACCGTGCGGCCAGAAGTCGGCGAGGAGATTGAATTCGTAGCCCTCGGCCTCGGCAAACGCCCGCTGCGTGGCCTTGGAGTCGACCGAAACGCCGAGCAACTCGATACTTTTGTCGCTGAACAGGGCGAGGTTGTCGCGCAGCTCGCAAAGCTCGCTCGTGCACGTGCTCGAGAAGGCGAGGGGGAAGAAGACGAGCGCAACGGGCTTCTTGTGACGGAAGTCACTCAGTCTGATGTGCTCCCCAAATTGGTTAGGGAGTTCGAAATCGGGTGCCTGGGTGTCGTTTTCCAGAGCCATGCGTGGTTCCTATCCTCCGGAAGATGTGAACATCCGGTAAACACAATCTTCAAGCATACGCCCGGAAGCGGCGCGTACCTACGATGCCGGATGCTCGATCATGACGCCGTAGGTGAACTCGCGGCTCTCGCTCGGCCCGAGTACGAACTGATGAGGCTTCTTGTCGTATTCGCCGGAGAAGTCCGATGCTGCCGTCATGCCGAACCACGGCTCGATGCAGACGAACTCACCGGGTGCCTTCGACCACAACCCGAGGATCGGAAAATCCGGAAATTCGACGGTAATGCTCGGAGCGCCGGGCGCAAAATACCGGACTGAGCGACTCGACAGCTGATCAAAGATCAGGGCATCCGCCTCGAAAAGCGATTCATCGAGCTTCAACGTGCGGTCGATCACGGGATTCGGGAAGGAGTCGACCGCGAGCAGGCCCTGCTCGAGGCGACGGATAGGTGCCGCCTCGGGCAGTTCGAACTCGATGACGTGCTGACCTTTGCCCGCAGCCCCCGGAAGCGGCCAAACGAAACCGGGGTGAGCGCCGAGGGACGCCGCGAAGGGCTCATACCCGGGGTTCGAAACGGTTTGGGTGACCCGGACTGTGGCATCCACCAGCTCGAAGCGAACTTCCAGACGGAACGAGAACGGGAAATGAAGTCGAGTTGCTGGCGAATCGTCGAGGGTGAACTCGACCTCGGTATCGCTGATCCGGTCGAATAAGAACTCAAGGTCACGCGCGAACCCGTGCTGCGTGATGGGATACGCGACTTCCCTGTGAGTCAACTCGTCACCGGGCATCCGGCCGATGATGGGGAAGAGCACCGGGGCACGTCGAGGCCACGCTGCGCCACCCTGCCACAGAAGTTCTTGATCTCCCCGCCCTGGGACGTTCAGCCCGAGGCTGGCCATTTCAGCGCCCTTCGAGTTGATACGCAGTGTGAGGTGTTGGTTCCCGAGCTCGACGATCGCCATGCAACCGACGTTACTCTCTGGTGCACGCACCGTGCGCGAGGGCGACTGGAGTGAGAACTAGACTTGACAAGGCCCTACACGGACGGTCGCAACCCGATCTTCGTCATGCGGGGTACGGATTGTCCACGAGAAGATGCGAGGTCGACGTTGACGGTAAACGACCAGGACCCCTACTCGGTGAACCACACCGACCAGGACCCTGAGGAAACTGCGGAATGGCAGGAGTCCCTCGATGCGCTGGTGGCAGCGCAGGGCCATGAGCGCGGGCGCGAAATCATCCTCAGCCTGCTGAAGCGGTCGAAGGAGCTCCATCTCGGAGTGCCGATGGTTCCCACAACGGACTACCTCAACACGATCGCCCCGGAGAACGAGCCCGAGTTTCCGGGCGACGAAGAGGTCGAGCGCCGCTACCGCGCCTGGCTGCGCTGGAATGCCGCCATCATGGTGCACCGCGCCCAGCGCCCCGGGATCTCCGTGGGGGGACACATCTCCACCTATGCCGGATCAGCGACGCTTTACGAAGTCGGCAGCAACCACTTCTTCCGCGGCCACGACCATGTCGGCGGCGGCGACCAGGTCTTCTACCAGGGGCACGCCTCCCCCGGCATGTATGCCAGGGCGTTCCTCGAGGGTCGCCTGTCGACCGACCAGCTCGACGGGTTCCGCCAGGAGAAGTCTCACCAGGGAGGCGGACTTTCGTCATATCCGCATCCGCGCCTCATGCCGGATTTCTGGCAATTCCCCACCGTGTCGATGGGTCTCGGACCGATCAACGCGATCCACCAGGCGCAGTTGAATAAGTACCTCACCAATCGCGGAATCAAGGACGCGTCGGACCAGCAGGTCTGGGCATTCCTCGGCGACGGAGAAATGGATGAGGTCGAGAGTCGCGGTGCGCTGCAGCTGGCCGCCAACGATGGTCTCGACAACCTCAATTTCGTCATCAACTGCAACCTTCAGCGCCTCGATGGACCGGTGCGCGGCAACGGCAAGATCATCCAGGAGCTCGAGAGCTTCTTCCGCGGTGCCGGCTGGAACGTCATCAAGGTGATCTGGGGCCGCGAGTGG
>JAYTTG010000533.1:0-3221 GCA_043745175.1 Microbacteriaceae bacterium | reverse complement strand
GGTGGTGGGCTTCGGCTCGACGGAGCTCCGCCATGAGTGGTCCGAACGATTCTGATTCCGTTACCAGGTCGACCTGTTTGGTGTCGAGGCCGCTGTGTTCCATGAGCGCGACCCAGCGGTCGTGCTGCGCTTCGACGGCGATCGTTTCGTACTCGGCGGCGAGCTGCGCGATACCCGTCCATGCCTCGTGTTCGGCGGTGATGGTCTCGTGGGCGCTCTTCTCCGCCCCTTCATGCCGCAGCACCCCGGCGAGAACGGCCTTGGCGGTGAATTCGTTGTCGGGGATGTGTTGGTGTTCTTCGAGCTGGGCTTGGTCGGTGGCGACGTAGCATGTGTTCGAGTCCCGTCCTCGTGTCATCGCGACGTAGAACGTTTCCCGGGTCATCTGGCTGGAGTGGACGACCGCGTGTGCGGTGTCGACCGTTGATCCTTGCGCCCGATGCGCTGTCACCGCGTAAGCAAGTTCAAGGTGCTCGGACACATAGACCGCCGGTAGCCGGACGGCACCACCGGTGCGTGTTCCGGTACGGCGGACGGTGACGGAGCCGTCATTGTGGGTGGCGGTGATGATCCACCGGTCACCGTTTTTCACCCAGGCTTTGCCGGTGCTAAGTTTCCGGTCGTTCTTTCTCGTTATGACAAGATCCCCGCGCCCCGCTCGCGTCTCATCGTGAAGGTCGACGGCGCCGGTTGCGGAGACGTGGCCGGTGATGACGCGATCCAGCCGTGCCCGCTCGTTCAACGCCCTAACAGTCTCGACGGTCTCGGCGATAATCACCGAGACCTTTCCCGCGGCGAGGTCTCTCTGCCAGGCAGTGAAGGCAGCTTCGAGCATGTCCTGAAGGTCACCATCGACGACGCGACTATGCGCGAGGTACGTGTCGATGACGGAGAGATCACCGATGCGGAGCGCGAGGCTGGACTCTTTCTCCCAGTCGTTGTGGAATCGGCGAACATCGAACAGTTCCGGCGCTTGGTCAAGGTCGCGGGCGATCATCCCGAACGCCCCGCCCGACTCCACCGCGGACAACTGCGCCCAGTCACCAACGAGAAGAAGCTTCGCCCCAACCTGGGAAGCGTGAGCGGCGAGGGTGTCGAGGGTGAAGGTGCCGGCGAGGGATGCCTCGTCCACGATCATCAACTGACTCGCCTTGAGCGCCCACCCGTTGTGGGTGTGGGCGTCGATCCATTTCGCGGTGTTCTCCGTCGGGATGCCAAGGTCATCCGCCATAACCTGGGCGGCAGCCGCCGACGGCGCCAACCCCACCACTGAACCTCTTCCGTTTTCGGCTTCCCATGCTGCGCGAAGCGCTCCGAGTGTCGTGGTCTTCCCTGTCCCTGCCGGGCCGACGAAGATGTCCACCGTCCGCCCGGAGACGGAGATCTGCACGACGGCGCCCGCTTGATCGTCTGAGAGCACTTGCTCCCTCGTCCGCGATTTGCTTGTGACCTTCTCCCCCGTCGCGAGATTAAGTTTTGGCCCGGTGGAAGTGTGGGCGAGTTCGAGGAGCCGATTCTCTGCGGCGAGCAGGCCGGCGGAGGAGAACAGGGTTCCATGTTTGGGACGGAACACACTCGACCCATCACCGCGCTGGAACACAATCGGGGAACGGGCAAGCTCCGGTGGCGTAATGCGGATCGAACCGTGCTCGGCCGCGTCGACGATGAGACCCAGCACGGCCTCACGGTCGGTCGTGGAGGCGAAGCGAACGTCCATGAGTTGCCGGGATGCCTCGGCGTGAAGGTTCCACCGTCGCCACGTCGATCGCTTCGCCTCAACCACATCCACCACCGTGCGGCCCAAGTTTTCCAACAAGTCGAGCGGGAGGTCATCGGCTCGCAGCACCGACGGACGGGTCCTGCCGGCAATGATGTGGGTGGCCCAGGATGTGCTGTCTTCCCCGAGGATCGTGCTTGCCCGGTCCCGCCACTGGATGGTGAGATCGGCCAGGGAATGCACGGTCTTGTCCGGCCTGGTTGTCAATGTGGCCTCGGCCCGCAAACGCAGGATCGTCTTCGCCGACGGTCTGCCACCGTGCTTGTCGACATACTCCGCGATCAGAACATTGGCCGCCGTCTCGATGTCCCGGGAGCGGGACGAGAACTCCCCTATCAGCACATCCGGCACACCACTGATTTCGAATGCCGGGTTGCGTCTTTCGCCCCGCTCTCTCATCTCCCAGCCGAGGCCGAGATCGCGGGTCAGGTGGTCGGCCAGGACCGCGTTGTAATGCTCTGAGAGGGCGACGACCGCGGCGTGCATCGGACGACCATCCAAGGTCCGCCACTTCCCATCATGAGCGCCCTGCACCTTGTTCGCGACCACCACATGAGTGTGCAGTTGCGGATCGGCGGACCGGCTGTCGTAATGGTCGTAGGCCGTCGCGATCACGCCAAGGACGTCGACTTGCGCAACAGACTCTCCCCCGGCAGCCGAACCAATCCGGGTCATTGCCACGTCGCGCTCCATCAGGTCGATGACCTCTGCCATGGCCGAGTGATGCGCTTGAATGATCAACGCCTGCGTGCTGCCGTCGGCAACAGCCCACAGCGTGCTGACGCTCTTGGGTACCGAGAAGGTGTAGTCGAACCCGGCAACGGCACGACGCCGATCCCGAACGTTCTCCTCCGCCTCGATGTCGGTGATCGCCTCCGCCCGTTGCGCAACACTTAGCTCTGGCGGGAGTTGCCGGATGCGGACCTCGATCCGCTGCGCCGCGGTCTTGAACTTCGACCATGCTTTCCCGAGTGGTTGCCCGGTGACCGGATCGCAGCTTAACCCGAGAAGAAGCTGCAGGTGCGACTCCGCCACCTCGCCGCCGGCCTCGAGCCCGCCGTGGCCGAGACCATGAACACCGGACCCGATCCAAAAGCCGGGCGGGGTTCCCTTCTCTTGGTAGTACCGCGTCAGCGGTGTCGTGAGATCCCTGTTACCGTCACCAACAACCACCGTTTTCAACAGGTACCGAAAGCCGTCACCAGCGGACATCACTCGCATCGACACCGTCACGCCGCTACCCCAATATGACTGTCATTTCCTTTGGGTGAGGTGCGATACTCACCCCCCCTCCCGACCGAAGGTCAGGCCTCGACTGCAAGAGGTGTGTAGGCACCTTGCCGGAGTGAAGGTCCCCTGCCGAAGCTTTGGGATCGTAAGCTCCAGATCTCCCGCCGTTGTCGACAGGGTCCGCAGTCGGGTGCCGTTGCGGTGTGTGGTTCGT
>JAYTTG010000532.1:0-3245 GCA_043745175.1 Microbacteriaceae bacterium | reverse complement strand
GAGCTGATGAAGCATCCGCTCGTCTATTTCGTCGACTCGATGCTGCAGGTGGACGACCTGGATGCACCCCGACGACTGGTGCCAACGATGCGGGACTCGATCAGCTCGACCAACGTGTTCGTGCACGTCGAGGCTACCCGCGCCGGTTCGGGCATCGGCTTTTTGCCGTGTTTCATGGCCGACCGGCACGCCGACCTGGTGCGATTGCTCCCCGATGAATTCGCGGAACAGCTGGCGTATTGGATGGTACTGCGCAGTGAGTCCCTGCGGCAACCCGCGGTGGCCGCGGTGGCCGATGCGCTTCGAGACCGCACGGCATCGTCGAAAGCGGCCCTGCTCGGGCTCGCCAGTCGGTGACTGCAGAGCCTCAGCGCGCCGACCAGCCTCCATCCATCGTGTAGCTGGCACCGGTGACCATCGCGGCCTCCCGCGAGGCGAGCCAGGCGATGAGGGATGCGACCTCCTCGGGCAGCACGAGCCGCTTGATCGCGCTCTCGGTGAGCATGATGCGGCTGAGTACCTCGGACTCGGGGATTCCATGCACCGCCGCTTGTTCCACGAGCTGCTTCTCCACCAACGGGGTTCGCACATAGCCCGGTGCCACGCAATTGCTGGTGACGCCGCGTGCTCCGCCCTCGAGCGCGGTGACCTTCGACAACCCCTCGAGTCCGTGCTTCGCGCTCACGTAGGCGCTCTTGAAGGCGGAGGCGCGGATGCCGTGCACCGATGACACGTTGATGATGCGACCGAATCCGCGCTCATACATGCCGGGAAGGGCGGCGCGAATCAGTAGGAATGGCGCCTCGAGCATCAGCGAGATGATGCGGCGGAAGTCGGCAGGGTCGAACTCCTCGATCGGACTCACCCTCTGGATGCCGGCGTTGTTCACGAGGATATCGACCCCATCGAGTGGCCCAGCGAGCGCCGCGTCGGTGACAGCATTCGCCTCGAGCAGGTCGACCGTCCAAACCGAGCCACCGATCTCGGCGGCGACCGACTCGGCCGCCTTGCCATCCACATCCGCGATCACGACATGAGCTCCGCGCGCCGCGAGCGCCCGCGAGGCAGCGGCTCCAATGCCGCTCGCTCCCCCGGTGACCAAAGCCCGGAGGCCGGCCAGGGAGCCAGCTTCACCGGGGGTAGCGGAGTTAGCGGGGCTAGTCGAGTCGATCATCAGTGTTCTCTCTTGGCAGCTCTGGCAGCGTGTCGGGCCGGTGAGACCCAGACCTAATGAGTATTCCTGCACTCAAATTACGGGTCAACCGCTCTTTTTGCACTACCTATGTGCGATTGTGCACAGTCTGGGCATGACTTGACAGCCTCTCGCCCGGTTATCTAGTCTCCATCTCGTGCGGGCTGCGCTCTTCGGCCTTCCCGCCTCGACGGAGAGGACCGCATGTCGACAGTGGGTCGATCGACGAAAGTGCACCCGAGTGCAGGGGAGTCCCTCGCCGGAGCACTCAGTGACGGCATGACCGTCGCCGTCGGCGGCTTCGGCCTGAGCGGGGTGCCGGTAGACCTGATCGAGGCGGTGCGGGATTCCGGAGCACGAAATCTCACCATCGTCTCCAACAACATGGGAGTCGACGGCAAGGCCCTTGGGCTGTTGCTCGAGAGCCATCAGGTCGCCAAGGTGATCGCCTCCTACGTCGGTGAGAACAAGCTCTTCGCCGAGCTCTACCTCGCGGGCGAACTCGAGGTGGAATTCACGCCACAGGGAACTCTTGCCGAGCGCCTGCGGGCCGGCGGGGCGGGCATCCCGGCCTTCTACACTCGCACCGGTGTCGGCACGCTGGTGGCCGAGGGCAAAGAGTACGAAACCTTCGATGGCCACGTGCACATCCGTGAGCGCGCCATCGTCGCCGACATCGCTCTCGTCCGTGCCCACCTGGCCGATACCGCGGGCAATCTGGTCTACCGACACACGGCCCGCAACTTCAACCCGGTGGTCGCCACGGCCGGCCGGCTCACTGTGGTCGAGGCGGAATCTATCGTGCAGGTCGGCGACATTGACCCTGACCTTGTGATCACTCCGGGCGTCTATGTGCACCGCGTAGTGCTCGCCAGGGATAGACCAAAGGACATCGAACAGCGCACGGTGCGCCCGCATCCCGGTAAAACCACAACAACGGAGGTCGGCGCATGAGCTGGACGCGGGACGAGATGGCGACGATCGCGGCAACAGAGCTGCACGACGGTGACTATGTGAACCTCGGCATTGGAATCCCCACTCTCGTGGCCAACCACATTCCGGAGGGTGTTCGAGTGACCCTCCAGAGCGAGAACGGACTGCTCGGAATGGGGCCGTTCCCCTTCGAGGGCGAGGAGGATGCCGACCTCATTAATGCCGGAAAGCAGACCGTGACGATCCTGCCGGGCGGCAGCTTCTTTGACTCCTCCGTCTCCTTCGGCATGATCCGCGGTGGGCATGTGCAGGTGGCGATCCTCGGTGCGATGCAGGTGTCTGCCTCCGGCGACCTCGCCAACTGGTCGGTACCAGGCAAAATGGTCAAGGGCATGGGCGGAGCGATGGATCTGGTGGCCGGCACGCCCCGGGTGGTCGTGCTCACCGAGCACTCTGCGAAGGACGGATCACCGAAGATCGTGACATCCTGCACGCTGCCTCTGACCGGGGTCGGTGTCGTCGATCGCATCATCACCGACCTTGCCGTTTTCGATCTGACGCCCGCGGGACTCACCCTGGTGTCGATCGCGCCAGGGGTGTCGATCGAGCAGATTCGCGAGAAGACAGAGCCGTCTTTCGCGGTCTCCGCTCTGATCTAATCGTGCCCTCCCCCTGCTGTGGTCGCGAGCGGAGTGAGTGAACCGCCGGGGCCGGGTGGGCGGACCGATCGTCAGGTCACCGCGATTTCACCCGCACTGCGCCGCAGTCGGGCGAAGTCGATCGCGATAAAAGCGCGCAGGCGGGTGTCGCGTTCGAGCACGTAGTCCGCATCCGGTTGCTGCATCGGTCCGAGATCGAGGCGCGACTGGATGGCGGTTCCGAGCTCAGACCAAGCCTGGCCACGGGCATCCTCCACGACGCTTTCGACGAAGGTCGGCTCATCCACCAGGCGGGCCAATTCGTTGGACAGCGACGCGTAAGCGAGCCCTCGGCGGGTGAGTAGGCGATAGTCGCGAGGACCGTAGTCGTGTTCATGGCGACGAGGGCCGTGCTGGCTAGTCACCTCCACCGCCAGGTGATTCATTCGCTCCGCATACCCGGCCTGCTCGAGCGAGAGATT
>JAYTTG010000531.1:0-3245 GCA_043745175.1 Microbacteriaceae bacterium | reverse complement strand
AGCACCACGGGCGTCGCGCCCGACCTGCTCACGCTTCCTCCGCGATCGACCAGCTCATCGCTGCTGCCGCTGCTCTCGGGCAGCCAGGTGCAGGCGGTGTCGTCCGGCGATCTCGTCGGGCTCGCGGCTGCGGAGTGCGCGGAGCCAAGCAGCGATATCTGGCTTGTCGGCGGTGCGACCAATACCGGGCGCACCACTCTCGTCACCCTCAGCAATCCGAGCAACGTCGTCGCCACCGTGAACCTCAGCATCTTCTCCGAAACCGGCCCCGTCATCGCTGCGGGGACGGACGGCATCGTCGTGCCTCCGGGTGGGCAGCGCGTACTGTCCCTCGCCGGATTCGCACCGGACGTCATCTCCCCGGTCGTGCGCGTACAGAGCCGTGGCGGCCAGGTCGTCGCCAACCTTCAGCAGACGATCGTGCGCACCCTCGAGCCCGGGGGAGTAGACATCATCGACGCCTCCGCCGCCCCCTCGACGTTCACCCTGATTCCCGGTCTCGTGCTTTCGAACGGAGGGGCGGTGGCGGCTCGTCAGGCTCAGAGCGGATTCGGCGACCTGAGCTCGATCATCCGTCTCTATGTGCCCGGCACCGTCTCCGCTCGCGCAGAGATCACGATCGTGCCGGAGAACGGCTCTGAGGCCGCGACGCCGGTACGGGTCGTGGTGCAGCCTGGCATCGTCACCGAGGTGCCGCTCGACTCCTACCCCGACGGTAGTTACACCGTGACGATCGCCACCGACAAGCCGCTGGTTGCCGGGGCGCGAATCTCCACGGTCGGCACGGCGGGCCAGACTGATTTCGCTTGGTCGACGTCGACAACAAGAGTGTCCCGGCGAGCGCTGGTGACCGTTGCTCCTGGCCCAGCGCCTCTCCTACACCTCGCGAATCCGACGCAGAAGGATGCGGTGGTCACCCTGGCCCACGCGGGAGCAGCCGACATCTCGGTCACCGTGCCCGCGGGCAGGACGGTCACCGAGGCGGTGACCGGCGGAACGAATTACGCCCTCACGGGCTTCGATGCGCTTGCACTCTCCGTCAGCTTTGTCGGTGACGGCACGCTCGCAGACTTCAGTGTGAGCCCGTCGGCCCCCGCGTCACGCCCGATCGTGATCTACCCGTAGGTCTTCGACCAGGCCGGCCGGGCTACAGGTGGCGGAAGCGATCGGGGGCCAAGTCCCACGGATCTTTGCCAAGCAACTCGGCGACCGCGCGGAACACGCAGCTTTCGATGAGCATGCGGCGGTGCGGGTCGTCGGTGCGATGGAGTCGGGCGAGCCGCTCGATCGGAAGACGGAACAGGATCACGCGCTTTTCGGGCACGATCACGCACCAGCGGTCGATGCCGCCCGTGGGCGCGATCTTGCTCGGCAGGCCAGCGACTTCGAAGGAGACCCCGGCGAGGTCATCCGGCCACAGCTCCTTGAGGTACTCCGCAGTGGCCGAGACGGTGAGGTCGAACAGGTCCGACCGGGTGTGCAAAAGGGGGAGATCGGGCCCCGTCACGGCGGAACGCAGGCCTCGACCGTGCCGGTCGCGCGACCCAGGTCGCGCCGATGGGCGGACGATCCGAGAACGAGCCATCATAAGAGTGTACGCGGCGCGTTCACGCTCCACGGCGGCGCTAGGGTGGAGTGAAATGGATGGTCGACCGTGTAGCAAAGTCGCGTGTACGGCCGACGCTGTGTCCACCCTCACGTACGTCTACGCCGACTCGATGGCCGTGCTCGGACCCCTGGGCCGCACCGCCGAGCCGCACAGTTACGACCTCTGCGCCAAGCACTCCGATCGACTTTCCGTTCCACAGGGCTGGCAGGTCATCCGGCACGTCTCTCTCAGTGCTCCCGAAGACCCTCAGCGGCACGTCCAGTAAATCGGCGCGGTAAATTGGCAGCATGACTGCCTCCGTTGATCTCGCCCCATTCATCAAGGCCTACGACGTGCGCGGTCTCGTGGGGTCCCAACTCACCGCGAAGGTCGTCGAGGCTCTCGGTGCTGCGTTCGTCGATGAGATCGAGGGAGCGGGCAGGGATATCGTGGTCGGTCACGACATGCGTGACTCGTCACCGGGGTTCGCTGCCGCCTTCGCGGTGGGAGTCCAGGCTCGTGGCGGAAACGTCCTCTCCATCGGTCTCTGCTCTACCGACGAGACATACTTCGCGTCCGGCCACTTCGACGCCCCGGCAGCGATGTTCACCGCGAGCCACAATCCGGCCACCTATAACGGCATTAAGTTCAGCCGCGCGAAGGCGCAGGGCATCAGCTTTGACACCGGACTTAAGGCGATTCGCGACCGCGCACAGGTCTATCTCGCGGCTTCGATCGAGCCGGTCTCGCAGCCCGGCACATTCCGATCGGTCGACGTGATCGCCGACTACGCGGCCTACCTCCGGTCTCTTGTGGATCTCACCGGAATTCGCCCGATCCGGGTCGTCGTGGATGCAGGCAATGGGATGGGAGGAATAACCGTGCCCGCTGTGCTCGGCACGGCCGCCGGGTTGCCCGCCCTTCCGATCGAGATCATTCCGCTGTACTTCGACCTCGACGGCACCTTCCCCAACCATGAAGCCAACCCATTGGAGCCCGCGAACATCGTCGACCTGCAGAAGGCGGTCATCGACCATGGTGCGCACCTCGGTCTCGCTTTCGACGGCGACGCCGACCGCTGCTTCGTCGTGGACGAGAAGGGCGGCGCCGTTACCCCCTCTGCCGTTGCCGCCGTCGTGGCGTTGCGGGAGATCAGCCGCGTGCGGGCGGTGCAGCCAGAAGGCGACATCTTCGTGATCCACAACCTCATCACCTCGCGTATCGTGCCCGAGACCATCGAGGCGGCCGGAGCGATCCCGGTACGTACAAAGGTCGGGCACTCGCTCATCAAGGACCAGATGCGGATCACCGGGGCGATCTTCGGGGGCGAGCACTCCGCGCACTACTATTTTCGCGACTTCTGGGGTGCCGATAACGGCATGCTGGCCGCCATGCACTTCATTGCCGAATTCGGCTCGCAGTCGGATTCGGTCTCGACGATCTCAAAGAAGTACACCCCATATGCCCTGAGCGGGGAGATCAACTCGACTGTCACTGATATCCCGGCCGCCTACGACCGCATCGTCGAGGCGTACACTGGGGTGGGTGACTTCGATGAACTGGACGGCCTCACGGTCACCGGGATCGTCGGCCAGGATGAGCCGTTCTGGTGGTTCAACGTGCGTCCCTCGAATACGGAGCCGCTGCTGCGCCTGAA
>JAYTTG010000530.1:0-12162 GCA_043745175.1 Microbacteriaceae bacterium | reverse complement strand
TCCCCAGTGCTGATTCTGCCGGGGACTCTGCCGAACGCGACAAGCTCGAGGCCGACTCCATGTACGACCTCATCGAACACCAGATCGCTCCGCGCTTTTACGATCGTGGCGCAGACGGGGTGCCCACGCGCTGGGTGGAGTCCATCCGCCACACGCTGTCCACCCTGTCATTCGAACTCTCCGCCGACCGCATGGTTCGTGAATACGTTGAGCGGCTTTACGTGCCATCCGCAATGGCCCACCGCACGATCTCGGCAGACGGGTATGCTCCGGCACGAGCCCTCGCGGCCTGGAAATCCCGGGTGACCGCGGCTTGGCCGCACGTGTCGGTCGCTCACGTCGAGTCCGGGGGAGTGGACGCGGTACCGCAGGTGGGAGACGAACTGCACGTGCGGGCGCACGTCAACTTGGCTGGCTTGACGCCAGCGGACGTCTCGGTGGAGGTCGTGTACGGGCGCGCCCGCGAGAACGATCGTCTCGAGAACCCGCACAGCGTGGAGCTTTTGCCGTCGCCCACCGTTGGCGATCCGGCCCAGTTCACCGGGACCGTGACTCTGTCGAGGGCCGGTAGCTTCGGCTATAACGTGCGGGTCGTTCCGCGGCATCCGCTGCTCGCGAGTCCCGCCGAACTGGGGTTGATTGCGGTGGCCAGCTGACCGAACTTCCCTGATGGCCCGTCGCGCTTTTCAGCGCGGCGGGCCATTTTTTGTGTTGGTGACCGGGGTACATGCGCGGAGTTTAGCTGTACCCCAATTTGAGTGATCGACGATTTCTAGAGTGCGAAATCTAAACTGGAATACCAGGTTTTCAACCGATTCAGTCGTAATTCTGGGATTATTTCTCGAAAACCACACTTCTCACGGTATATCGGTGTGCCCTGCTCTGGGGGCATTTAGAGGATAGACAATGTCGTCTGTCCTTCATATTGTTTTATGTGGGGAAGGTGTTCGCCAGAGGTTGCCGAGATGCGCAATCGAGGAGGACACGATTGCCGGATAAAAAATCTACCCGGAGTCAATCACTACTCAGAATTTCGCGCCTTTGCGGGGTTCACGCTGCATATTCAGCACGCCGATCGGCAGGCTGCACCCACTTGGCATCGCAGATGTCACGGAAGGACACACCATGAACAAGCTCACCAAGGCGACAATCGCCGGAGCCGCAGGAGTCGCACTTCTTCTCGGCGGCGCGGGAACCTTCGCCACGTGGAACGCGACCGGCGCTTCTATCGGCACCCAGTCGATCGTCTCCGGCAGTCTCGTCGTCGGCACGCCGGCCACCGGAAGCTGGTCGGTTGCCCACCTCGTTGCGGGCGGCGGCTCGTACGGGACTTCCGCCGCGACCACGCTCGCAACCTTCAAGGCATCTCCCGGAGACAAGCTCACCTACACGACCACCGTGCCGATCACCGTGTCGGGCACCAACCTCGTCGCGACGCTGGCACTCGCTCCCGGAGCGATCGCGGCCAGCGCGCCGGTCTCTACCGCCAACACCGCGCTGGCGAGCTATCTCTCGCTCAATACCGTCGTCGCCATGTCCGGTACCGGCATCACCGGTACCGCGCCGAGCTACGTGATCAATGGAGGACCGACCGGAACGAACAACGCGACTGTCAACGCGACAGTGACCGCAACCATCACGTTCTCCAGCGGCGCTGCCAGTACAGAGAACACGGCGATGCTCGGCTCCGTCGACCTCTCGGGCATGGCACTTTCCCTGCTACAGAACCCCTAGCAGCACGCAGGATCGCGATCGTTGGATGCCCGCCCGGCGGGCGGGTACCCAACGATCGCCGCGAGAACTTATCAAACTATTCACCCGATATCGACGAAAGGCGGTGGTTCCCGTGAGTCAAGAGCGAGGCGCCATTCAGCGCATCTTCTCGATTCGGTCAATTCTCAAGGCCCTGGCCGCGGTCAGTGCCGCACTGTTCGTCGGGGTGGTGGCAACCGGTGGAACCTACGCCCTCTGGAACTCAAGCGTGAGGATCGGCGGCGGAACAGTGAAGGCGGGGGCCGCGACCCTGGTCATTTCCCGCCCGCTCGCGATGTCGTCGACTCTTCTCTATCCGGGACTCACGACCTACGGCGTATTCGCGATCACCAACTCGGGCGACGTACCGCTGCAACTGAATCTCCAGTCGCTCACCGGTGTCACTTCGAACGCCCTCACACAGAACCTCACCCTCAGTGTCGCGGTCGCTTCCAGCGCCAGCGCCAGCGCGGCCGACTGTCCCGCAATCTCGTCCTATCCCTGGTCGCGAGTCGCGACCGCGCCGACTGCTGGCTCACTCGGCACCACCCTCAACGTGGGCGCCTCGGCCACCCTGTGCGTATCCGCTTCCCTCGCGTCCAACGCCCCGGCCGCAGCCCAGGGCCAATCCGCACCCTCGTTCACTCTCACCGTCGGAGGGACCCAGCCGTGAGGTCTTTCGGCTTTCTGACCATGCGCACCCGGCTCGCCGTCATCGCCGGGCTCTCCGTGTTCCTCGTGCTTGCCGGAAGCGGGGTCGCGGCCGCAGTGTGGACCTCGGCGGCCTCCGTTGCCGGATCCGTCACGGCGGCAACTGCTTCCCTCACGGTTGGCGGAGCCAACGCTCTCGATACCCAGTACGCGTTTGCCGGGGATGCGAGCCACTCTCCGGCGATCGTTCGCACCCTGGTAGTGAAAAACAGCGGAACCACACCGCTCGGATACGCACTCTCGGTCAGCGGGATCGCCGGAAACCCTCTCGCAGGCGTGGTAACGCTGACACTGTGGACCAGTGCCGGTACCTGCCCGAGCACCGGTACCACCGGTGCGGGAGCCACAACGGGCACCCTCGCTGCGCTGCCCGCGCTGCCGAGCGGGGCACTTTCAGCCGATCCCGGTGCGAGTTTCACCCTGTGTGCCTCTACCTCGCTGAACAGCACAATTGCAGCGTCACAGGGGCTCACCGTCACCCCGACATTGACGATCATGGGCACGGTGGGCGCGAGTACCTGGACGGCCAGTGCACCTGACGCGACTTTCACTCAAACGGTCTATCGGATGGCCAACCCGACCTCGCTCAATTGCACTCAAGGAAAAAACGCTAAGACAGTGACTCTCAGTTGGACCGCTCCCGTCAGCTACGGCAGCACGGGCACTTTGTCCTATCAGGTGGTCGATGCCGCGGGCGCATTGATTCCGCCCCAGCCCGGAGGTCAAACGACCGTATCTATCGGGTCGAAGGACTTGAGCAGCACGCCGGAAACTCTCTTTATTCAAGCGAATGAGGACCTTTATGGTTCAACGTCTCCGGGCGTGTCGATCACGCTCGGTCAGCAGCAAGGCGGGAAGATCTCCTGCCCATGACCGACATGACTCGCCCGCTCGCGCGTGGACCCCGCTTGGTCCCAGTTGCAATTCCGATCGCGCTCGGGTGCTTGGTGTTGGTGTTGGTACTGGTGAGTGCGCCAGAGCCCACCGCTGACCGGGCGGTGAGCGGTGGCATTCTCGTGAGCCTAGACGGTGCGAATTGGTCGACGACCCTCCCGCTCGGACTGTTCTCCGGGATCGGACCGGTCGTGCCGGGTGACAGCCTGAGCCGCACACTCTGGATCGAAAACACGTCGTCGTCTCGTGCCCTGCTGCGTCTCAGTAGGATCGAAACTACCGGGACGAGTTCGTTGTTCAGCCACGCGATCTCGCTCTCGGCAACTGCCCGGGGTGCGAATGGTTCCCCACCGTTAGCCCCAGACCGCAGCTGCGTGCAGCTGCTCCCCGACAGGGTCGTCGGCGCCGGAAAGTCGACATCGATCGTCGTCACACTCGCTATCGCCGACCTTCGGGCGGAGGAGGCGCAGGGCCAGTCGGCCACGATCAGCCTCCTCGCGAGCATGAGCTCGCTCGGGCACACTGCCGCATCGCCCTGCTCCGGAGGGGGACCGGATACCCGGCTCGTTGCTGGGACACAGACAGTCGCGGCATCACACGGGTCGCTTGCTTCCAGCGGCGCCGGACTGGCCTATCCTGCAATCATGATCGCCAGCCTTTTGACCGGTGTCGCGCTTTTTGCCCACCTCGCCGTCCGTCGTCGTCGGGATGCCGAATGAGAGCATCGATCGATACCGCTGTCGACGGGCAGGACCCGCTCCAGAAGGCCACCCCGGCCGAGAAGAGCCTGCTGCACTACCTTGGTGTCGCGATCAGCGGAGTCCTGCTGGTGCTCGTTCTGGGGTTGGGCGCTCTGGTCATCGTGATTCCGGCGGCGACCGGAGGAGCCGCTCTCACTGTGCTCACCCAATCGATGGAGCCAAAGCTCCCCCCCGGGACCCTGATCATCATCCGACCGACCGCGATCGATGACATCAAGATCGGTGATGTTCTGACCTACCAGATCAAATCGGGCCAGCCAGCTGTCGTGAGTCATCGCGTCGTGTCTCGCTCGGTCGACACCGCGGGGCGAACCACCTTCACCACGAAGGGTGACAACAATGATCTCCCCGACGCCGGCCCCGTGCAGAAGGCGCAGATCAGGGGAACGCTCTGGTACAGCATTCCGTGGCTGGGATACGTCAATAACCTCGTTGGCGGGAAGGGCCGCAGTCTCCTCGTCCCTGTCATCGCTGCCGCGCTGTTCATCTATGCGGGCTATATGATCGCGAGCTCAGTGGCGAGTTCGCGGAAGAAGAAGCGTACGTTGGGAGAGCGGGCAGAGCAGGATCCGGCGGCGACCGACGGCGCCAGCGGCGACTGACCCGGCCTGCTCGCCGTCAGGCTCGAGCGCACGATCGGCCAACACGGTCTTCTCGGCACCCACCACTCCCCATTGAGCCTGAGCCTGCAACTTGCCAGCGACCGGCACGGTGGGCACCACGAGGGTCTTGCACCCTCGATCGGGTTCGGGGGCGAGCGCGTGGCGGATGTCGCGGTCACGGCAAATGTGCGAGAAACAACTGCATCGACGTTGGCGCAAGAATCAACTCCGAGCCGGGAGTGTGCGCGGCTGCAGCAGCGTGGTCATCCGCGCTGTTCCACAGCAGTTCGTAGGATGCCACTCCCTCATGCTCGGGCAGGCGCACGATCTCCGCTGCCTCGAGCCCGTGGATGATGAGCAGTATGCGGTTGAACTCCTCGAACTCGGGCGTGGATGCCGCGAGGTACTGGAGCGTGCGTTCGTTGGGCGAATCCCAGTCCTTGATCGACATGGAGAGACCGTCCTTGTTGAACCAGTCCATCTGGGTCGCCGATGGCACCGTCTCACCGAAGATGCCGAAGCGGATGGGGCGAAGTGCGGGGTTTGTGCGCCGGAGTCGCAGCAGCTTCTGCGAGATGAGTAGCAGCTCGTCTTGCCAGTCCTCGCGCTCCCAGGGTAGCCATGTCAAGTCAGTGTCATGGCAGTAGGCGTTGTTATTACCGCGCTGGCTGCGACCGAATTCGTCGCCGGCCGTGATCATCGGCAGTCCGGCCGAGAGCAGCAGCGTGCCCAGTAGATTGCGGATGGCTTTTTCGCGTGCCGTGAGGATCGTCGCGTCGTGCGTCGGCCCCTCGACGCCGTAGTTGAAAGAGTGGTTGTTGTCGGTGCCGTCGCGGTTATTCTCGCCGTTGCCGAGATTGTGCTTCTGGTTGTAGGCGGTGAGATCGGCGAGTGTGAAACCATCATGGGCAGTCACGAAATTCACCGAGGCCAGCGGTCCGCGCTCCTGGGAGAAGACCCCTGCCGATCCGGAGAGTTTGGAGGCGAGTTGCCCGATGCCGATCGGCGCAACACCGTCCGTTCGTGCCGCTGCGATGTCGGTGAGCCAGAAGTTGCGTGAGCGGTCGCGATAGTCATCGTTCCACTCCGACCATGGCTTGGGAAAGTTGCCGACCTGCCAGCCACCTATTCCTATGTCCCAGGGTTCGGCGATCAACTTCACGCCCTGCAGCTCCGGATCGGAGATGATCGCCTCGAGCAGTGGGTGACGTGCGTCGAATTGAACGCGCTCGTCGCGTCCGAGGGTCGCGGCAAGGTCGAAGCGGAATCCATCGATCTGCACTTCGTTGGCCCAGTAGCGCAGCGAGTCAATCACGAGCCGCTGGGCGGCGGGATGCGCGAAGTTCACGGTGTTGCCGCATCCGGTCACGTCGATGTAGTTGCCGTCGGCGTCTTGTCGATAGTACGAGGCGTTGTCGAGCCCGCGCAGCGACGTGGTCGGGCCGGTCTTGTTCTCTTCGGCGGTGTGGTTGTACACGACATCGAGCACGACCTCGAGCCCAGCCTCATGAAGCAGCTTGACCATGCCCTTGAACTCCCGAAGCACCGCGCCCGTGCCGCCGAACTGGGCCTCCCGGCTGGCATAGGCCGCGTGCGGAGTGAAGAAATTGAGTGTGTTGTAGCCCCAGTAATTGCTGAGGCCCTGCAGGATGAGACGCTGCTCGCTCACGAACTGGTGCACCGGCAGCAGCTCAATCGTGGTGACGCCGAGATTTTTGAGGTAGTCGATCGCCGTGTCGTGGGCGAGCCCGGCGTAGGTACCGCGGAGCTCCTCCGGCACCGCCGGGTTCAACTTGGAGATGCCTTTCGCATGGGCCTCGTAGAGCACGGTGTGATCGAGAGGCACGTTGGGCTTCGTGGCGCCGGCCCAGTCGAAAGCGTCATCCTGCACATAGCAGCGCCAGTCGCCTGATGATGTGCGCGCGAGTCCGCGGGCGTACGGGTCGATCAGGTGCAGGTTCGGGTCGAAGATGTGGCTAGGGCCGGTGGGGCCGCTCGCTCGTAACGAATATCGGGTGCCGGCCACCAGATTGGGCGAGGTGCCCGACCAGACGTCGTGGTCATCCTTCTTCAGGGGGATGCTCTCGGCGACCCAGTTGGGGTCTTTACTGCCGTAGATACAGAGTTCTAGCGCGGTGGCACTGGCCGACCATACGCGTAGCGCGCCGCCGGTGGGCGTCGCGCGAACGCCCAGGTCCCGCAGCGGATCGACGGTCGGATCGGTCACAGGCATAAGTTCTAGAGTAGAGACTTCGTGAGACGTGCCGGTACCTCGTGCGCGCAGCTGGAGGTGTCGTTCGTGCCCGTGTACCTCGACCATGCCGCGACGACGCCAATGCTCCCCGAAGCGATTGCGGCCTACAGCGCTGCACTCGACATCGTCGGCAATCCGTCATCCATTCACTCCCAGGGCCAGAACGCCAAGCGGATGCTCGAGGAGGCACGCGAGCGCGTCGCCGAGTCCCTCGGGTGCGACCCGATCGAGGTCGTCTTCACCTCGGGCGGTACAGAGGCGGTCAACCTCGCCGTCAAGGGCCTGTACTGGGCGCGAAACTTGCCAACCGGTGATCGAGTCGCGAGCACGGGCGGGCGGATCGGGCGCTCTCGACCCCGTATCCTCGTGCCTCGCGGCGAACACCATGCAACAATCGACACCGTCGAATGGCTCGAGCGCTACGAAGGCGCGATCATCGACTGGCTGCCGATCGATTCACTCGGTCGCGTGAGGCTGGATGCGATGGCCGCCGCCCTGGAAACGCATGACGACATCGCGCTCCTGACCCTCCTCTGGGCCAATAATGAGGTCGGTACCGTGCAGCCGGTTGCGGAGGTTGTGGCTCTCGCATCCGGCTACGGCGTGCCGGTGCACTCCGATGCGATCTCCGCATACCGTCACCTGCCGATCGACTTCGCCGCATCCGGTCTGGCTGCCCTCTCCGTTTCGGCGCACAAGATTGGCGGACCACTCGGCATCGGTGCCCTCATTCTTGACCGGTCGGCGGTCGTGGTGCCGCTCATCCACGGGGGAGGCCAGCAGCGTGATGTACGGTCAGGCACCCAGGATGTGCCGGCCGCAATCTCGTTCGGCATCGCTGCGCAGCATCCGGTGTCGTCGTTTGCGGCTCTTCGGGACCGCCTGATCGTCGGTGTGCGTAAATCGGTACCGTCGGCTGTATTGCGGGGAGAGCCAGAGGCAAGCGGCCGCCTCGACAACAATGCGCACTTCACATTTCCCGGGTGTGAGGGCGACTCCCTGCTTTTCCTGCTCGATGCCGCGCACATCTCGGTGAGCACCGGCTCTGCCTGTCGGGCCGGAATCCCAGAGGCCTCGCATGTGCTGCTCGGCATGGGGCTCAGCGAGGCGGATGCGCGTGGGGCTCTGCGTATCACTGTCGGCCACACCACGACCGCGGCCGACATCGATGCATTCCTCCGCGCACTGCCCGAGGCGGTAGCCCGAGCAAGCCGTGCCGGGCTCAACGACCGGGATGTCGCCGCGCGGCACGGAAGTAACGATGCCTAGGCGGGTCGGAACGCGGAGGCGAGAAGTCACAGTGTCGGCGCTCGCCGCCGTTTCGCTCGCCGCTGTTCTCACAGTAAGTGGCTGCACAGCCCCCGTGCCCCCTCGGCCGACTGCCACGCAAACGGTGCCAGCCGATCCCGCCCTCACGACAGTTTTTCCCACTAATTTCACCGGTGAGGCAGCCGGGTCCGAGACAGTGCGGGTTGCGAATGCGATCGTGGCGCTGTTGCCCGCGACGATCGTGGTGCACGTCGACAACACGGACAAGCTCGTCGCCGCAACGACCTCCTCTGGCTCGTATTACGGCGTGCTGCGGATTATCTCGCTCGACCCCAACAATGACCCGGTCGCGATCTCCAAGACGATGGTGCAGAAACTCGAGGCCTCTGGATGGACAATGCGGCAGTCCTCCAATGATGTGACCGGCGTTCATCTCGTCACGCTCTCGAGCAATCGCAAACCGAATATCTCTTGGCTGCTGCAGTTGAGCGGGGACCCGCGGGTGTCCGGCCAGTCGGTGATCCAGCTCCAGCTCGTGAGCCCGGATCTACCCGGGTAGTGCCGCACGATCCCCGTGTGCTCGACTTCACCGGGGCCCTGACAGCATCACTCACCGGGGAGGGCAGGGTCACCGATGACCAGGGAGAACTAGACCGCGCGACCCCGCGCCTACACTGGAGTTCATGAAGGTGCTGGCGGCGATGAGTGGCGGGGTGGACTCCGCGGTCGCTGCTGCGCGCGCCGTAGAGGCGGGTCACGAAGTCGTCGGCGTGCATCTGGCGCTCAGTCGGATGCCGGGAACACTGCGCACCGGAGCCCGGGGATGCTGCACGATCGAAGACTCGATGGATGCGCAGCGAGCGGCTAACATCATCGGCATCCCCTACTACGTCTGGGACTTCTCGGAGCGCTTCACGCTCGACGTCGTGGATGATTTCGTCGCGGAGTACTCTGCCGGACGCACCCCCAACCCGTGCATGCGCTGCAATGAGCGCATCAAGTTTGCTGCCCTGCTCGAGAAGGCGCTCGACCTCGGGTTCGACGCCGTCGCCACCGGCCACTACGCGACGATTCTCACCGACGACGACGGCAATCACGAACTGCACCGGGCTGCGGCCTGGGCCAAAGACCAGTCCTATGTGCTCGGGGTGCTCACTGCAGAGCAGCTCGCGCACAGCATGTTCCCGCTCGGGGCAACTCCTTCCAAGGCTGAGGTGCGGGCAGAGGCCGCCGCACGGGGATTCAGCGTCGCAACGAAACTCGACAGTCACGACATCTGCTTCATTCCCGACGGCGATACCCGCGGCTGGCTCGCCGACCGCGTCGGAGCCGAAGCCGGAGTCATCCTCGAACGAGACGGATCCGTCGTCGGCAGCCACGACGGGGCGGCGGCGTTCACCGTCGGCCAGCGCAAGGGTCTTCACCTCGGCGTGCCGTCTCCGGATGGCAGACCCCGGTTCGTGCTCGAGGTGCGACCGTCGAGCAACACGGTCGTGGTCGGGCCCAAAGAGGCGCTTGATCTTGCGGAGGTTGCCGGCTCACAGTTCAGTTGGGCCGGCCGCGCACCAGCCGATCCGCACAGCGAATTCGAGTGCCACGTGCAGATTCGGGCGCATGCGGATCCCGTTCCCGCTGTCGCCGTCGTTCGGGATGGCGAGCTTGTCATCCGTCCGAACGTTGTGCTCAACGGGGTCGCTCCCGGCCAGACAGCGGTGGTCTACCTCGGTACCCGGGTGCTCGGCCAATGCACGATCGACCGCACCGTGTCCGCCGTTCCGGCTCCTACCCGCTGATCGGTCGGATGCTGCGAACCGGGGCCGGTTCTCGGAAGTCGAACCTAAGCTGAGGCTGTGGCAAACCAAGACAGCGCAGGAGACCTCACTCTCGAGCAGGCCGGCGAGGCGTCCGGGCAACTCACGACCCGCATTCTCGAGCTGCGCGATGCCTACTATGAGCGCAACGAGGTGCTCGTCGCCGACGAAGAATACGATCGGATGCTGCACCGGCTCGAGGAGCTCGAGCGGCTGTTCCCCGAGTTGCACAGCCAGGACTCCCCGACGCAGACCGTCGGGGGACGCGCCGAGACCACCCTGTTCGCGCCGGTGCGCCACGCGGAGCGGATGCTCAGCCTCGATAATGTCTTCTCGCTGACGGAATTCGCCGAGTGGGCCGCGAAGGTCGAGCGCAACTCGGCCCGCCGCATCGATTACCTCTGCGAGCTCAAGATCGACGGCCTCGCGATCAACCTGCGGTATCAAAACGGAACTCTCATCACGGCGGCGACGAGGGGTGACGGGGTGGTCGGCGAAGACGTCACCGAGAACATCGCCTTCGTGCCGAACATCCCGAATCGACTGGACGGCACCGGGCATCCGCCGATCGTCGAGGTGCGCGGGGAGGTCTTTTTCGAGTCGGAGATCTTCGAGCAACTCAATGCCGACCAGGTGGCAGCGGGCGACCGGGTGTTTGCGAATGCTCGGAACGCGGCGTCCGGGAGCCTGCGCCAGGTGGCAGAGGGCAAGTCGCCGATCCAGCTCGAGCGCATGCACAAGCGGCTCGGGCGATTGAGCATGCTCGTGCACGGCATCGGTGCGTGGCCGAATCCACCGGTCACCTCGCAGTCCGAAATCTACGGGCTCCTGAAGAGCTGGGGTCTGCCGACGAGCACTCATTTCCAGGTGAAGAAGACGGCATCGGATGCGGCGGAATTCATCGCGTATTACGGCGCACACCGCGCTGGTTCCGCGGAAGAACCCGTCGAGCACGAGATCGACGGCATCGTGATTAAGGTCGACGAGCTGGAATTGCATGATGAGCTCGGTGCCACCAGCCGGGCCCCGCGATGGGCGATCGCCTACAAGTACCCGCCAGAGCAGGTGAATACGAAGCTGCTCGACATTGTCGTGAGCGTCGGTCGCACTGGCCGGGTCACTCCCTTTGCGGTGATGAAGCCGGTGCGAGTGGCCGGCTCGGTGGTGCGCCAAGCGACCCTTCACAACCAGGATGTCGTGAAGGCCAAAGGCGTATTGATCGGTGACACGGTCGTGCTGCGCAAGGCCGGCGACGTGATTCCGGAGGTGCTCGGTCCGGTCGTGGAGTTGCGCGACGGTACCGAGCGCGAGTTCGTGATGCCGTCGAACTGCCCAGAGTGCGGCACCCCGCTCGCCCCGGCGAAAGAGGGTGACATCGACCTGCGCTGTCCCAACGCGCGAAGCTGTCCTGCCCAGGTGCGCGGGCGGGTCGAACATGTCGGAAGTCGCGGCGCGCTCGATATCGAAGGTCTCGGCGAGGTGGGTGCGTCGGCGCTGACCCAACCGGACATCCCCACTGATCCGCCGCTCACGACTGAGGCCGAGCTCTTCTCGCTGACCCTGCGCGACATCTTCCCGATAACCGTTCGCGTGCGCGACTACGAGACCGGGCTCATCAAGCTCAATCCCGATGGCTCCGAGCGCACCGAAACCCCGTTTCGTAAGAAGCGCAAGAAGACGGGAAAGGGTACCGATACGGCCTTCGACCCCACCGCCCCGGAGTTCGCGGGCGACGAGGAATCGGTGCCATCCTCTGCCGCCGGCAAGCTGCTGTCCGAGCTCGAACTCGCAAAAACCAAAGACCTGTGGCGTATTCTCGTGGCCCTCAGCATCCGGCATGTTGGTCCGGTTGCGGCACGTGCGCTCGCCTCTTATTTCGGCTCGGTCGCGGCCATTCGGGAGGCGACGCGTGAGCAACTCGCCGCGGTGGACGGCGTGGGCGGAATCATCGCCGATGCCCTGATCGACTGGTTCGCCGTGGACTGGCATGTCGAGATCATCGACCGTTGGACGGATGCCGGGGTGCGGTTGAGCACCCCCGGTCACGCCGGACCGGGTGCCGCCGTCACGGCGGGCGGACCGCTCTCCGGTGTGACCGTCGTCGCAAC
>JAYTTG010000529.1:0-3297 GCA_043745175.1 Microbacteriaceae bacterium | reverse complement strand
AAAAAGTTGTGGTGATCGCGGGCTCCCCTCCCGGAATCTCCGGTGGTACCAACGACATGCGCGTGCACAGGGTCGGTGACGCACACAACGCGGTCGCTCCCGCCTACGCCGCCGACTGATCGCGGCCCGCTCGTCTGAAAACTGGGATAAGGCTGGCCGTCGGCTGTGAAATCGACGGCCAGCCTCGTGCCCTCGGTACGGTGGAATCATCTACATTGGAAGGTTTTCACCGTGACTGATTCACAGCAGGTCTCTGGACTATTCGACGACGCAGCCGGTCCGGAGGGACGGAACATCAGCGACTGGACCGACCTCGGACGCGAGATGTGGTCCTATCTCACCGGGCGAGGTGCAGCCGTCAACTACAGCTTCATCGATATGGTCGTCGAAGTGCCCCGGGATATTGGTCCGGATGCTCCTCGGGCGACCTGGAAACTGAACGGCACACTGCGTGTCACGACGAGTGATGACCAGGACGCCGGCGCAGACCAGCACCGCAACTGATCATGGTTGCTGTACCCCGGCTGGACATCGACCTCACCTTCTCGCTCGAGGAGCCTGGCATCGATTCGTCGGGTGCCCTGGTGTCGCAGCTTGAAGGAACGATCACAGCGGCAGGCACCGACGTCCAAATCTTTGCCAACCACCCCGAGGCGATGTTTCAGGGGCGAAGCGTGAAGCTTGCCGACATCCGCTCACTCGCGCAAGAGATCGCTGGATTCGGGCTTTCCATTACCCTGAGCGGTCCGGGCGGCGTGATCGCGCGCATCGGTGACGTCAACGCTCCGGTATTGCAGCGCGTCGTCACCGGCTCTCCACACATCAGGCTGGGTGGTGCCGCGGCGCTTGCTCCGCTGGTTCGACGCCGTGGCGGCACGGGGGCGGCAATCCCGCTGCCACCGAAAACACTTTTTCCGTTGGTGCCCACCGTGAGCCGTCGGATTCGGCGAACGGCGACGACAACGCATTACCTTCCGCGATCCGGTCGCCCGCGTCTTATTTTCGTCATCGGCTCAAAAAACTGGAACGGGCAGATGCCACGAGAATTTGACCTGCTTCCCGAGGTCACCACCATCGGTTCCGGGTCCGAAGCGAGCCTGCAGCTGGACGGACTGAATGCTCTGCACGCAGAGATTCGCCGAACGGCTGACGACGAGTATGTTCTGTACCCGATCGGTGCCTTGGCTGGAGGCTCGGGACTGGTCGAAACGACCGGTCGAAAGGACGGCGGCCAGATCCTGCGTACCGGAACGCGAATCGAGCTCGGAAAGTGGAAAATGGCCTATTTCCGCGAGGAATTCGCCGACCACGGACGTCCGCACGGTGGTCGCATCGGCGGGGAAATGTCACGCCAGAAACCCCAGCGCAACACCCGGCCGGGACAGTCCTGAAGGTACGGAAATTCATCGGGAGCTAGCGGTCCTCATCCGCTGGATCGTCCTGCTGATCTGACTCCGGTTCCGCGGCCACGGCGAAGGCCGATGGTGGCCGCGGGCGCCGTACATGTCCAATCGCATCGGTCGCAAGATAGACCGCGCGAGCAATGCCTGCATCCGACTGCTTAACGGAAGAGATCCAGATCGATTCCGGATAAACGTCATCCCCGGCGCGCACATCCTCAGCAGTGCGTAACTTTGCGACTCGATGCACGAGCGAGCTCACCGAAGCCGAGCTTCATGGCAACGTCAGCGACACACAGGCTGATTTGGATTACCGTGGCCCACCCCCCGCCGCCCGTAAATATCTGGATGAGGTAGACGATCGGTTAGACGACCCAGCCAGTGAGTAAGACGAAGGTGGCATTGCGAAGCAACACGGCGGACTCTGGAGTCAGCCGGGGGAGCGAGACTCGCACGGCGCGGATGAGAACGACAGTGATGATGATTCAAAAGACCCCGCTCACGCCCCCCAAGAGCAGCATCACCGACGGACGAGAGGTGCCCCCGAGAACGAATGCCCCGAGGAACCCGGTGAAGATCATCAGGACCGCGCCTGCCATGGTGATGACGCCCGTGCGACGTTTCGTGGTGCCGGCGAACACACAGACGCTCAGCAGTTCCATGGTGACCAGGGGTACGGTAACCGACCAGTCCATATAACGTAGGGCGAAGACAAGCATCGATCCGTCACCGGCTTCGAACCCCGTTCCCGTCGCACGATAGCTGGTTCGGAAGGCGACGATGATGCCGAGGTAAGACATGATCGCGGCCGCCGCGACGGTGAGGCGGGCCACGGTGGCGGATCGGTAGCGGGAGCCGACCTCCCTCTGGGTGACCCAGGTGCGCACAAGGCCAGCGAGGAGCGCCAGCCCTACCACAGCGACGAAGTACAGGGTGAGCAGGTACTGCGGGGGACTCAGCGTCGCCGTCCATGGCCCGCCGATCTGGTCGATCATCCGTTGGCAAGCTTCGATGTTTGCGAGACCGACAGAACTTGCGGAGCGGCGGAGGGCTCTGGTGAGAAGTACATCCCTCCCGCACTGTTCGCTGAGAGCATCAGCGCCTGAATCCAGTCCCGATTAAGAGACGGGGTGCGACTTCCGGCGAAGCGATAGAAAATGACACTGCTCGGGTCAAGCCAAATCGAGCTGCGTCCGCTCCCCGCATCCGCAGAGTTGGTCCACGTGAAGAGAAAACTCTCGCGCCGTCTTAGTTTCGCAGTGATCACCACCTGCAGGTGCATGAGTGCGCGATCGTCGAAGCTGATCTCCATGCCCGGGTTGCCGTACAGCAAACTACCCATGGGAGTGCTCCTGAAGTTGTTGCCTCACTTTAGCGCCCTTCTCCTCCGGGGAGGCACGAGTCAACTGGTGGGCGGAATGCTGCTGAGCAGGGGAGAAATCATCTGTCCGACCTTGGCGAGAGCGACGATTGTGCCTATCAGGGTGACCCCGATCCAGAGCCAGATCGGCGCGAGTCCGCGACCAGACCGGCGACGGACAATAATCGAGCGTCCGATCACATATACGCCTCCGCTGAAGAAGGTCCAGGCCCAGTGGAACGGTCGATCGTACCCATCGCGAAGGAGTCGCTTTCGATCGAAGTGGGCCAGGATCACCGCACCTCCATAGACGATCCAACCCGACGCAAGGGTTGCAAGATAGCCGGGGTCGCGATACATGGCGAGCGGATCCGTCGGAGACCCCACTAGTACTGACGCGTTGAGGGTGAGTAGAGTCACGGTGCCGAGTAACGGAAGCAGGGCCATGATCCAAATGAGTGGGTTGTACACCGGTGTCCCCGTTGGCACCCCTGTCGGCGCCGGGCGCAGGGAATACGGTGCGGCGCTGAGGGGGGG
>JAYTTG010000528.1:0-3300 GCA_043745175.1 Microbacteriaceae bacterium | reverse complement strand
GTGGCTGAAGCGCGCACGGCGGCTCCGGCATCCGCGGTGGCGGCATACTGCGCTCCATCGGCCTGGCTGACAATCGTCGAGACGGAGTGCACCGCCACCTCATGCAATTCGCGAACAATGCGCAGCTTGCCGAGTTGCTCCTGAAGCGAGGCTTCAAGATCGAGGTTGTCACGCTCGGCATCCACCCGAGTGAAATATTGACGTCGCCGGCCACGGGCAGCACGGATCCAAAGTACGAGGAAGACTATCGAAAGCACGAAAAAAATCGCGGATGTTGCGCTGAGCAGAATTATCAGCAGCATTGAATGCTGCTGCAGCCAGATGTTCACTCTGTTCTCCCTCTGGCTGACAACGACCTGCTGACAACGACGTGCTGACACATTGAGGTTATCGCGAACCAGTGGCGGCGACGTGCCGCCGCGATTCGCAATATCAGCCGCTCGGGAGCTATCGGGCCCAACAGCGAGCGGGCCAATCAGCGAGCAGGCCAAGAAACTATACGATGGGCGGCTGCGGCCAGGCGTTCACCCGCAGAACCTCGAGCCGGGCTCGATAGTCCTTCTCGTCGATGTCACCCCGCGCAAATCGCTCGGCAAGGGTCGACTCGGCTGCGCGGGATGGACCACCCCCGTTGCCGCCACCAACACCGCCGACGAAGCCGGGGTGAAAGTATCCGCCGTACTGCGAAAACCACAGGGAACGACGCCGACGGGCGACCGAGATCACGATCGCGAAGAGCGCGACCCAGAAAAGCGGGATGAGCAGGAAGAAGAATCCGACGCCGCCGATCCAGGGTCCGACGAAGTGGGTTATGGGGCCTTGGAGAGCGAATGTTGCGAGCACGATGTGTCCGTTTCTGTGAGGGTTCCGGTGGCAGGAGCCGGTGGAATCGTTATCGACCACACTCGTCGCGCCAACAGCGGAGCGAATCTGCCCTGCGGATGCTCCTTATTACTACACGGGGAGCACACTTTGGCCCGTACGTACTCCGGGAAGCACAGGCAGCACCGCAGGTGCGACTACTCCTGGTAGCCCGCGCGCACGAGACCGGTCTCGTAGGCCACCACCACGAGCTGCACCCTGTCCCGAGCGAGAAGCTTGGACATGATGCGTGACACATGGGTCTTCGCCGTGAGCGGGCTGAGGAAGAGGTGGCGGCCGATCTCATCATTGGTGAGTCCGTGCCCCACGAGGCCGAGCACCTCACGCTCGCGCTCGGTGAGGACGGCAAGCGGGGAGGTGTCGGGCGCCTCTTTGAGTGAACCGGCGACGCGCTCGAGCAGCCGTTTGGTGACCCCGGGCGAGAGGAGAGCCTCTCCGCCCGCAACCACCCGAACGGCACGGATCAACTCCTCGGGTTCCGTGTCTTTCACGAGGAACCCGCTTGCGCCTGCGCGGATCGCCCGTGCAACGTACTCGTCGAGTTCAAAGGTCGTCACGATCACGATGTGCGTACCGGCAAGCGCTGGGTTCGCCACGATCTGTTCAGTCGCCCACAGACCGTCGCCATCGGGCATACGGATGTCCATGAGCACGACATCCGGCTTCTCACGAGTGACGAGCGCAACAGCTTCGGCGCCGGTGCCCGCCTCCCCCACGACGTCAAGATCCGCTTCCGCCTCGAGCAGGGACCGGAATCCGCCGCGGATGAGCTGCTGGTCGTCAGCGATTGCGACGCGGATCATGCGGACTCCTTCGACGCCGAGGAAGTGGGAGAAGCAGGCTCCGCTGGGACGCGAGCCGGGGAAGGGGCTGGGGAAGGGCTGGGGGGAACCGGCGCACCGGCCAGGAAAGTGGTCGGTACAGGGCTGTGCGGAATACGCGCGGAGACGCGGAACCCGCCCGCATCGACGGGGCCGGCCGTGAGGCTGCCACCGAGCAGGTCTGCCCGCTCGTGCATGCCGAGGAGCCCGCGACCGCCGGAGTCCTGCCGCGGTGAAGTCCCCATGCCGTTATCGGTGATCTCGAGGAGGTAGCCACCCTCGTGGTCGCGGGCGACCACGCTCACGGCGGTCGCCTTCGCATGGCGCACGACATTGGTGAGCGATTCCTGGGTGATTCGATAAAGCGCAAGCTGCACGGCGGCACTCGGCACGGTCTCGATCATGTTGCGCACGTCGACTGCGACCCCCTGGGCAGAGATCGACGCGGCGAGCCCGGTGAGTCGAGAGAGATTTGGCTCTGGCACGAGGGGAGCGCTCGGGTCGGCCCCTCCCTCGGCTCGGAGCATCCCGAGCACCGAACGTACCTCGTCGAGGGCGGTCTTGCTCGATTCTTTGATGCTCGCGAGGGCCGCCTTGGCCTTCTCCGGCTGCTTATCCATAAGATGCAGTCCGACACCGGCCTGCACATTGATCTGGCTGAGTGAATGGGCGAGCACGTCATGCAGCTCGCGGGCGATCCGCACGCGTTCGGCCTGCACCTCGGATTGCTTGCGCTCGGCGATCCGTCGGGATATCTCGGCGAACTGCTCTCGCCGCGTGCGCAGTCCCTCTCCCACGCCCAACACGATCAGGATGCCGAGAGTCACCGCCGCGATCCGTGGCGGTGATACATCGATTCCCAGCGCGAGCGCGGTCGCGAGCGTGAGTATCCACGCTGTGCCCACCGAAACCCAGGCCCAGATCCGGGCACCTCGCACGATGGCAGACACGATGGCAAAGGCCAGGGCGATATAGGGCGGATGATCCAAATTATTGAGCCATAGGAGATCGGCCCCGCCCGCCGCAGCGGTGATCGCGACGACGGGACCTGGGAACCGACGGGCGGCGAGAAGTGCGAGAGGACCGAGCAGCGAAAGACTGAGACTGACTTCCAGCATCCTCGGGTCTGTCCAGACGCCCGAGTTAACGAGCCCGGTTCCCGGCCGGAAGCGGAAGAACACCGCCGGAACCTGAACGACGAGGGACACGATCACAGGCAGGATCAGTCGAATCCGTCGTGAGCCGCTGGAGAGTCGACGCTCGGCGTGCCAGGTCTCCATGTCGTGCCACGGCTCATGCTCGAGGGTGCGCTCGCCGTAGCGCTCTGTTTTCCCCCTTGCCCATCGAGCGCTGGGGAAACGAGCGTGAGCGGGCATGGATTGATCGTAGTTGCGGGACTTGACCGCGGCATCCGCTCCGCGAAGACGGCGGGCTACTCCTCCGGGAGTACACCCCGACACATGCCTTAACAACGAAAGCCGCAGGGGGTGGAGCCCCGTGCGGCAATCGAGCTCCCCGACTTGGACTCGAACCAAGAACCGCCGCATTAACAGTGCGATGCTCTGCCAATTGAGCTATCGAGGATTGCTGAAACAGC
>JAYTTG010000527.1:0-12453 GCA_043745175.1 Microbacteriaceae bacterium | reverse complement strand
GGCATCCTCGTAGTCGAACTCCTCATCGGCGAGGCCAAGGTAGACCATGGTCTTGCGAAGTGGGTTAGCCATTACGTGCCTCCTGTGATGGAACTGATAGATTCAGATTAATCGGGTGTCGGTCGGTTTCCCGTGATTGCGGAACCAATCCGAAGGTGTGTCGCGCCCTCGAGAATGGCCTCGCGGTAGTCGCCCGACATTCCGGTGGAGATGTAGTGCGCGCCGGGTGCGAGCCGCTGCATCCGCTCGGACGCCTCGCGAACCCGCACGAATGCGGGTCGAGGCTCTTCGCCCACCGGGGCGACCGCCATCACGCCGAGGAGTTCGAGTCCCGGTGTCGCGAGCACCAGCTCGGTGGTGCGCTCGAGTTCGGCGGGCTGCACTCCCCCGCGGCCCGGGTCGTCGGTGAGATTGAGCTGCACGAAGCACTCGATTGTCGTGCCGTCGCTGCTGCCGAGGGCTTGGATGACGGATGCGCGGTCGAGCGAATGCACCGAGTGCGCGTACGCCCGCGCCTGCTTTGCCTTCTTGCTCTGGAGCTGGCCGATGAAGTTCCAACCCACATCGAGGTCGGCGAGTTCCGCTGCCTTGGCCTGGGCCTCCTGGTGACGATTCTCTCCGACCTCTCGCACGCCGAGGGCGTAAAGTTCTCGCACAAGGGATGCCGGATAGAACTTGGTCACGACGATCGTCGTGATGTCGTCCACCCCGCGCCCCGACTCCGCCGCCGCCGCCGCGACGCCGGCGCGCACCTCTTCCAGGCGATCGGCAAGGGAGGGGCTATTTGAGGAAATCGGGGACATCCAGATCGTCATCGCCGTCATCGAAGACCGGGTCTTTCGCAGCGGTCGGCACCTCGGACTCAGCCGCCCAGTTGGGCACGCTGCTCGTCTCGGGTTCGACGACACCGGTGGCGGCGGTAGCGGCGAACGCTGCAGCCGGCACCGTGACATCCCCGGTAGTGCCACGACGCTCGTCCTTCTTGACGACCGGTTCGCCGCCGTCGAATCCGGCGGCGATCACCGTGACGCGAACCTCGTCACCCAGCGTGTCATCGATGACGGCACCGAAGATAATGTTCGCTTCAGGGTGCACAGCCTCCTGCACGAGCCGCGCGGCGTCGTTGATCTCAAAGATTCCAAGGTTTGAGCCACCCTGGATCGAGAGCAGCACTCCGTGCGCTCCATCGATGGATGCTTCGAGCAGCGGGCTCGCAACGGCGAGCTCCGCAGCCTTGATCGCCCGGTCGGCACCGCGACTGGACCCGATGCCCATGAGCGCAGATCCCGCTCCCTGCATCACTGACTTGACATCGGCGAAGTCGAGGTTGATCAAGCCAGGGGTCGTGATGAGGTCGGTAATACCCTGCACGCCCGCGAGGAGCACCTGGTCGGCCGTCGCGAAAGCCTCGAGAAACGAGATGCCACGGTCACTGATTTCGAGGAGGCGATCATTGGGCACGACGATGAGGGTGTCGACCTCGCTCTTCAGGGCGGAGATCCCCACGTCGGCTTGCGCGGCGCGACGTTTCCCTTCGAATCCGAACGGCCTCGTGACGACACCGATGGTCAGTGCACCAATCGATTTAGCGATCCGCGCGACGACGGGCGCACCACCGGTACCGGTACCGCCACCCTCTCCCGCGGTAACGAACACCATGTCCGCGCCAGCGAGTGCCTCCTCGATTTCCTCGGCGTGATCCTCCGCCGCTCGACGACCGACTTCGGGATCTGCACCGGCACCGAGCCCGCGAGTCAGCTCGCGGCCGACGTCGAGTTTGACGTCGGCGTCGCTCATCAACAGGGCCTGGGCATCGGTATTGATCGCGATGAATTCGACACCTCGCAGGCCGAGTTCGATCATTCGGTTGACGGCATTGACTCCGCCGCCGCCTATGCCGACGACCTTGATCACGGCTAGGTAGTTCTGGTTCGTTGTCACGTCCGGCCTCCGGTAGAAACTTTCAACCTTTACCTGAGCGTTAAAGTTATGCTCGGTATAGGTTTCTTGTCTCGAAGTTAAGGGACCGGGCACCATGCCGCCGAGAGGCCGTCCAGCGTGTCGCCAAGTCACCCATCAGATTGGTCTCAGTTGCCGGCGAGCACCGGATGATTCGGTGCCGATACATCATATTTCATCGTCGTGCCGCCGACACTGATGACCGCCGCGAGAACTTTGGCCTTGAGTGCCGACTGTTCCACACTGCCCCAGACCACCGACTGGCCGCCTGTCAGAGTCAGCGTCACGTCATCCGAGGTCTGGGCTGTGACAGTGTCAACCTGTTTGAGGAGATTGGACGGCAGCGCGAGCAGCACTCCGACTGATGCCGTGAAGGCCAGACTGCTCCTGGTGGCCGCCCCGAGTTCGATCAGCGGAAGGCCCGGTTGGCGTTCTGCCCCGCTATCGATCACGATGCCAGCCGGGTCGACAACAGAGAAGCCGCTCGCCGTCGCGAGAGTAGCGATCGGCGCTCGTTCCACGATCCGGATGATCAGCGTGTCGGGAGGTACTGTCTCGGTGACGAAGCTTCGGATCAAAGGGAACTTGCTGATCGATCGGGTGATCGCGTCAAAATCGACAAGTGCGAGCGGCCGACCGAGTTGTCCGTCTACGGCAGCGCGCACGCTCGCCGAGCTCACCCGTGACACACCCTCGACCTGGATGATTTTGAGCGAGAGCAGAGGCGAATAGACCGCTCCTGTGACGAAACCGACCACGAACAAAACGGACACCCCGCTGGCGATCCAGGTGACACGCCTTCGGCGGGAACGTCGCGTGAATCGTCGCGCTTCCCCGCGTTCATAGGCTCGTCGGGCCTTTTCGGCGCGCTTCAGGTCGTGTCGCGCCACCGCATCCAACGGACGTTCAGCCGAGGACGCACGTCGTGGATACCTGCGGGGAATCGGTACGGTCGGCTCGGGCTTTGCCGCAGGAGCTGCCACTCGCGATGCCGACTTCGGCGTGGCAGGGCGGTGTGGCTGTGGCACGGCTGCTTCTGACGCGGCAGGCTTCTTCGTGTGGCCCCTGCGCGGTGGCGTCGCCCCCGTGGTCGAGGCGGGTGGGCGGTCGAAGCCCTCCGGCCTCTTCATCGTGCCCAAGGACTGGTCGAACCGGGCTGCAGCGAGAGGGTGTCGAGCAGCTGCGGGATGATCCGGTGGATGTCGCCGCCGCCCATCGGCATCACGAAGTCGCCCTCTCGAGCAAGTGAGGCGGCGCAGTCCACGGCATCCTGCCACTCGTCGAAATAGCGCACGCGCGACTGGTCGTGGAATAGTCGAGTGATGAGCTCACCGGTCACCCCGGGCTCGGGCTCCTGGCGGGCCCCATAGATTGGCACGACGATCGTGATGTCGGCGAGTGACTCGAATGTCTCCGCGAACTCGACGGCCATCTGCTTGGTGCGCGAGTAGAGATGCGGCTGGAAGATCGGGATCAGATGGCCGGCGCCCACGGCTCCGCGCGCGCCGGAGAGAGCGGCCCTGATTTCGGTGGGATGGTGGGCGAAGTCGTCGTAGACGCTGACCCCGCGTACGCTGCCGCGCCACTCGAATCGACGCTCCGTGCCGTCGAATGACGCGATCGCGTCGAGGGAGGACTGTGGTTCACAGCCGAGCGAGACGAGCACTCCGAAGGCCCCGGCCGCATTGATCGCGTTGTGAAGTCCTGCGACACGAAGTCGGGTACTGAAATCGACGCCGTGATAGCGGAGGGTGAAGGCGACCGTCTCGGTGCTGTCGACCGAATGCAGCCGGATGTCGGCATCCGCGTGTTGGCCGAAGGTGAGCGCGCTGCGGTCGCCCAAGCGGCTGGTGACTGCGACCGCGCGTGGATCGTCGCTCGAGATGACGACCCGCTCGGATGCGGCGCGCGCGAAGGTCACGAATGCCTCCTCGAATGCCTGCTCCGAGCCGTAGTGGTCTAGGTGGTCGGGGTCGACATTGGTGATGAGGGCGATCGCTGTGTCGTAGAGCAGGAAAGAGCCGTCGGACTCGTCCGCTTCGACCACGAATGTGTCACCGGTGCCGGTGGCCGCGCTCACACCGAGTGAGCGAATCACTCCCCCGTTGACGAAACTCGGATCGGCTTCGAGCGCGAGCATCGCGGTGACGATCATCGCGGTCGAGGTGGTCTTGCCGTGGGCGCCGGCGACCGCGACGACGCGATGATTGCGGGTGAGCCAGGCGAGGGCCCTGGCGCGGTGCACGATCGGAATGCCGCGCTCGCGGGCGGCGAGGTATTCGAGGTTGTCTTCGGCGATTGCTCCCGTCACGATGAGCGTGTCTGCGCCCTCGATATTGGCGGCGTCATGTCCGACCGCCACCACGACCCCCTTCGCACGAAGTGCTTCCACGGTTTCCGTCACCCGGATGTCCGACCCGGTCACCGTCACGCCAGCCTCGAGAAAGAGAAGTGCGATACCGCTCATACCCGCGCCACCGATGCCGACAAAATGAACCCGACCGAGGTCGGCCGGCATGGTCTGGGAGAAGTCTGACTTGATCACGAAATCAAACCTACGGTGGAGGCGAGGGCATCCCCGACGAGGTCGACCATGCGATCCGCACCATCGAGAGCTCCGACGGACAGTGTTCGCGCAGCCATCCCCGCGATGAGCGCCCGGTCTTCGAGCAGTGGCACCAGACGGTCGAGAATCCATTGGGGAGTGAAGTCCGCGTTCTCGACAATGAGCGCGCCACCAGCCGCGACGACATCGCGGGCATTGAGCCGCTGCTCGCCATTGCCGATGGCGAGGGGCACGTACACTGCGGGCACACCGAGCGCGCTGAACTCGCTGACAGTCGCGGCACCGGCGCGAGCGACAGCAAGATCCGCAGCGGCAAGAGCCAGTTCCATGCGGTCGCAATAGGGAACCATCACGTAGTTCGCAAGCTCGGTTGGCGGCAGCTCCGACCGCTCTCCCGTGACGTGAAGGATCTGCCAGCCGGCGCCGATGATCGTTGCCGCTGCCGCATTCACCGTCTCATTGACATGTTTCGCACCCTGCGAGCCCCCGGTCACGAGAAGGGTCGGACGAGCCGGAGAGAGTCCAAAGAACCCCAGGGCCTCCCTCCGCTCGATCGGTCGATCGAGGGATTCGATCTCCTGTCGCAGAGGCATCCCGACAAACCGTGCATGCGGCAGTCGGGCTGACCGAAAGGCGATGCCCACGAAACGGGTGAGGCGCGCGCCCAGGCGATTTGCTATTCCCGGGCGCGCATTCGCCTCGTGGATCGCGATCGCCACCTTTTCGCGCCGCGCAGCGAGGTAGGCGGGCGCGGAGACGTACCCTCCAAATCCGACCACCACATCGATGCGATGTTCACGAACCAGGCCACGGATCTGTGCGACCAGATGCGCGAACCGAGCGGGAAAAAGCAGCATTTCGAGGTTCGGTCGACGGGGAAAGGGCAGCCGGGGTACCACGACCAACTCGTATCCTCGGGCAGGCACAAGTCGGGACTCGAGGCCCTCTGCCGTGCCTAACACCAGGATTACCGCATTCGGTTCGCGGATAACGATGCGGTCGGCGACCGCGAGCAGCGGATTCACGTGGCCTGCGGTTCCCCCGCCGGCGAGGAGGTACCGCGTCACTTCAATCGACTGCCGGTCGCGGTGGTGACATCCGGTGCACGGCGTGCAAAAGACAGCACTATCCCGATGCCGATGAGCGAGGTGACGAGGGCAGAGCCGCCGGCGGAGATGAGCGGCAAGGGCACGCCAAGCACCGGCAAGATACCGAGCACCACCGCGATATTGACAAACGCCTGACCGACGATCCAGACCATGACGGCACTCACCGTGACCCTGGCGAAAGGGTCGGTGCTCGCACGGATGATGCGCACGAACGCGATGGCGAGTACGACGAAGAGCGCAAGCACGAGGATGGCTCCAAGGAGTCCGAGCTCTTCGCCGATGATCGCGAAGATAAAGTCATTGTCCGCCTCCGGCAGCCACGACCACTTGGCTTTGGAGTTACCGAGCCCCGAGCCGAACAGGCCACCAGAAGCCAGCGCCCACCAGCCGTGCACGGTCTGCCAGCAATTGCCCAGATGGTCATCTACCGACTTGCAGCCGCTGAGAAAGGCCTGAATGCGGTCCTGGCGGGAACTCCTTGCCGAAGCGGCGATGGCTCCGGCGATGCCGATGAGCACGATCGGCACCCCAAGGAAGCGGAGTTTGACGCCCGCGAAGAAGATCGCGCCCATCACGATCGCGGTGAGGATGATCGACGTTCCCAGGTCCCCTCCCAGCAGCACCAGCCCGACGGCTGCCCCACCGATCGGCACGAGCGGCACAACGAGTTGGCGCCAGTTATCCATCACCTCGCGCTTTTTGAACAGGATGTAACCGAGCCAGATCACGAGAGAGACCTTCACGAACTCAGACGGCTGTCCGCTGAACGTGCCGATGGTGATCCAGTTTCGATTGCCACCGCGGTCGTGCCCGAGCGGAGTAGCGACGGTCAAGAACTGTAGCCCGAGCGCTATCAGGAGAAAGATTCCCGACCAGCGCTTCCAGAAGCTCGCGCGCATCCGAGCCGCAATGAGCATCAGCGGCACGCCGATCGTCGCGAAGACCACCTGGCGCACAAAGCCATTGAAGAAGTCACCGCTCGCTTTGAATGACTCGACGGCCGAGGACGACAGCACCATGATCAGCCCGAAGACCACGAGGAAGAGGGTCGTGCCGAGCAGCAGGAAGTAGTTGCCGGTCTCGGCAGCGAAGAGCCGCTTGACCGCGACAACAGCTGCGGGACCGTGGGAATCCGGCAGAGGGCTCGGGCTCGGGACCGACTTAGTCTTCGTCCGCGGGCGCGGGGGGCTCGTCGTCATCCGTCCCATCCCCTCGTGCTTGTGGTCTTGAATCTGCTTCTCGTACCGCGTCTGCGAACCGGTTGCCCCGGTCGGCGTAGTCAATGAACTGGTCCATTGAAGCGGCCGCCGGTGCAAGCAAAACTGTGTCACCGCCTCGGGCGACCGCGGCCGACAGTCTCACGACCACCGGCATCACCTCTTTAGTGTCAGCGGTGTCGACCTCGAACACCGGCAGTTCCGGCGCGTGTCGCGCGAACGCATCCCTCAGAGCCGTGCGGTCGGTACCGATGACGATGGCGGCGCGCAGGCGCACACGGTTGGCCGAGACCAGTTCGGTGACATCGACGCCCTTGAGTAACCCACCGACGACCCACACCACGGAATCGAAGGATTCCAAAGCGGCCTGGGCTGCATGTGGGTTGGTGGCCTTCGAGTCGTTCACCCAACGGATCCCGTCGCGCTCGAGAATCGTCTCCGTGCGGTGATGGTCCATTCGGAACCCCTGCAGGGCGGAGCGGATGTCACCGGGCGCCACCCCGAACGAGCGGGCGAGAGCGGATGCCGCAAGCACGTTCGCGATCATGTGCGGCGACCCGAGCCCCACGACCTCGAGCTCATGCACCGTGGTGAGCTCTGTGGCGGCCCGCCAGCGGTCGGCGAGGAATGCCCGATCAACCACGATCTCGTCGACTAGGCCGATGTCGCTCGGACCGGGGAGTCCGCGTCCAAATCCGATGGCGCGGCATCCGTCCACCACTTCGGCTTCTTCGACCAGTTCCCGGGTGGAGTCGTCTTCGAGGTTGTACACGCACGCGACCCGGGTGCGCTCGTAGATCCTGCCCTTTGCCGCGCGGTAGGCCGCGGCGGAACCGTGCCAATCGAGATGATCGGCGGCCACGTTGAGACACACGCTGGAGAACGGCGACATCGACTGAAGGTAGTGCAGCTGGAAGCTCGAAAGCTCTACGACGAGCACGTCGAAACCGGCCGGATCGCGCACCGCATCGAGCACAGGAATGCCGACGTTGCCGCAGGCGATCGCTCGTTTGCCTCCCGCAATGAGCATTGCGGTGGTCAGCTGGGTCGTGGTCGTCTTGCCGTTGGTGCCGGTGATTGCGATCCACTCGGCCACGGTGCCCGATCGATCGCGTAGGCGCCACGCCAGCTCGACATCCCCCCAGACGGGAATGCCCGCCTCGGTGGCCCATGCGACGAGCGGATGCGCCGGGGCAAAACCGGGCGACACCACCACAAGCTCCGGGGCAAAGTCGGTGAGCTCGAACTCCAGGTCTTTCTGAGCAAGTCGCACGCCAATCACGTCCAGCAGGTCGGCGGTCTCTTCGTCGGCTCGATCAGCCAGCACGACGAGTTCGGCATCGAGTTCCGCAAGGGTGTCCGCGACGGAGAACCCGGTCAGGCCGAGGCCGAGTACGGCGACCCGAAGGCCTGCCCAGTCCGCATCCCATCCGGTCAGGCCCGAAACGTCATCCGCAGTTCGTGTCATCAGCGAACCCGGGAGAGCCATTCGAGATAGAACGTGCCGACGCCAGCCGCCACAAAGAGGCCGGAGATGATCCAGAAGCGCACGACGATGGTGACCTCTGCCCAGCCCTTCATCTCAAAGTGGTGATGAAGGGGACTCGCGCGCCAGATGCGTTTTCCCCGGGTGGCTTTGAAGTAGATGCGCTGCACGATCACCTGGCCGGTGATGATGAGGAACAGTCCGCCGATCAGGATGAGGAGCAATTCGGTGCGGGAGAGGATAGCGAGAGCGGCAAGGGCCCCGCCGAGTCCGAACGAACCGGTGTCACCCATCATGATCTGGGCGGGCGCGGTGTTCCACCACAGAAAGCCGATGAGCGAGCCGACGATCGCCGCCGCCACCACCGCGATATCGAGCGGGCGGGAGACCGTGTAGCACTTGAACAGGTTGTCATATTGAATTTTCGCGCTGAAACAGGACTGGTTGGACTGCCAAAACCCGATGATGATGTACGAGCCGATCGCGAGAATTGACGAGCCTGCCGCGAGGCCATCGAGGCCGTCGGCAAGATTCACCGCGTTGGTGGTGGCTGTCGTGATCAGCACGATCCAGACAATGAAGATGGTGATACCGGCGGTCACCCCGAAGACGGTAACGAAGTCGAAGTTGAGGTCGCGCACAAACGAGATGGCTGTCGATGCGGGCGCACGTTCATTGGCATCGCGATAGGTCAAGGCGATGATTCCGAAGACGATCGCGATTATCACGGTTCCGAGAATCTTGTAGCCGCCGGCGAGACCGAGGCTGTTTTGCCGCTTCACCTTGAGGAAGTCATCGATAAAGCCGATGAAACCGAGTCCTGCCATCATGGCGAGAGTGAGGATGCCAACGCCCGAGACGGAGTCCCCGCCCACGAGATGACCGACGAGGTAGCCCACGATGGCCGCGGTGATGAAAACAATGCCGCCCATGGACGGCGTTCCCCGCTTCATCACGTGGGCCGTCGGAGTGTCGGCACGAATGAACTGGCCGAGTTTCAGACGACGGAACGCCTTCGCGAAGAGCGGCGTCAACAGCAGGGTGAAGACCATGCTGACACCGCCGGCGGTGAGAAGCGCGATCACTCCGGCACCTCACCGAGACGGTCGCCGAGAAAGCGGAGATTGGCGGACTTCGAGGACTTTACCAGCACGACATCGCCCGCGCGCAGGTCGTCACGGAGCCGATCGTAGGCCTCGTCCGCGGTTGCGACGAGCATCGACTCCCCGTCCCATGATCCTTCCAGCCCCGCCGCGTTGTGGATGTGTCGGGCACCGTGGCCCACGACGATGAGTTTCTGGATGTTGAGGCGCACTACAAGCCGACCGATGCGATCGTGCTCCTCGTTGGAAAACTCCCCGAGCTCCGTCATCTCACCAAGGATCGCGATGGAACGCTGGCCCGGTTCGATGATCTGGGCGAGGGTCTTGAGGGCGGCGGACATCGAGTCGGGGCTGGCGTTGTAGGCGTCGTTGATCACGACGATGCCGTCCGATCGGGTCAGCACCTCCATCCGCCAGCGTTCGGCGCGCGGCACCGATTCGAGGGCGATGATGGCGGTGTCGAGGTCGACGCCGAGCTCACGGGCGACCGCGAGGGTCGCGAGGGCGTTCATCACGTGGTGCTCGCCGAGAATCCGCAGCAGCACCGGCCGGTGGAGGTCGCCCTCGATGAGCGTGAACGCGGTGCCGGAGGCGGTAGCGCGCAGGTCGTCCGCGCGCACGTCTGCCGCGGCATCCAGTCCGAACCAGACCGTGCGGGCCTTCGTGAGGGAAGCCATCGCTGCGACGCGTTCGTCGTCCCGATTGAGAATCGCGACGGCATCGACCGGCAGCTGCGTGACGATCTCGGATTTCGCTCGCTGGGTCTGCTCGATGCTGCCGAACTCGCCGGCATGTGCAAGGCCGACCTTGAGAACGACCGAGATGTCGGGGATGGCGATTGCGACCGTTCGGGCGATCGCGCCGATTCCGGAGGCACCCATCTCCACCACGAGGAAGCGCGTGTCTCGGTCGATTGACAGCATGGAGAGCGGCGCCCCGACCTGGTTGTTGAATGAGCCGGGCGGGGCGATGGTGGCACCGGCGGTCTCGAGTACCGCGCGCAGCATGTTCTTCGTGGTGGTCTTGCCGTTCGATCCGGTGATGCCGACGATCTTCAGCGCTCCCCGGCCGCGCACCGTTGCGACGACAAATCGGGCGAGATCGGCGAGGGCGGTGAGGCTGTCCTCGACCACGACCTGGGACACTGCGAGTTCGAGTTCATGGTCGACGAGCAGCACGGCAGCGCCGTTGTCGATCGCTGCCTGTGCGAACAGGTGCCCGTTAGATACCTCGCCGGGCAGGGCAATGAAGATCGACCCGGAGGTGACGAGCCGCGAATCGGTCTGCACCGTGCCGGAGACGTCGTCGGAGTCATGAGAGCCGGGCGCGAGGCGCAGCGTGCCGCCGACGGCCGCCGAGAGCTCGGCAAGCGTGAGAGAGATCACTACGCCCAACCCGCCTCTCGCAGCGCCTCACGGGCTTCAGCGCGAGCGGAATATGGCGTGCGCTCACCCCGGATATCGCGGTAGTCCTGGTGGCCGGGGCCAGCCCAGAGGATCGAGTCACCCTCCTGCGCAAGCGCAACCGCCACGCGAATCGCCTTCTCCGGCGGGCTGACCTCGTGAAGCTCGGCCTGATGTTCGGCGAGGTTCGCGCCCTCGATCAGCGTCGCACGAATCGATTCCGGGTCTTCGAAGCGCGGGTGGTGATCGGTGATCACCAGGATGTCGGAACCCTCCGAGGCGACCCGCCCCATCTCGTGGCGTTTGGTCGCGTCGCGGTCCCCGTCGGCGCCGAACACCATGATCACGCGCCCCGTAGTGAATTTACTCACCGCATCGAGGGTATTGAGGAAGGCATCCGGGCTGTGCCCGAAATCGACGTAGACGCTCGGCCCGCGATCACCGGACACTCGCTCGGTGCGGCCGGGAAGGTAGGCATCAATGCCATCTTCGATCGCCTGGCCGATCGCTTCGAGTTCGAAGCCGGACTCGACCAGCATCACGACTGCGAGGGCCGCGTTGGCGGCCATGTGTCGGCCGATAAGTGGCACGTGGGTCCTGATCGAACGATCCTCCGGTCCGGTGAGCGTGAATTCGACACCGGATGCACGCTCGTCAAGGATTTCGACGTTCCACTCCCCCGCGACGCCGGCCGTCGCCGAGATCGTGGTGACCGGGATGCGAGAGCGATCGACGACCTTCTGGCCCCACGCCGTATCCAGCGAGACGACTCCACGCTTGCCGCGCTCCGGGTCGAACAACGCGAGCTTGGCCTCGAAATACTCGTCCATGTCAACGTAGTCGTCGAGGTGGTCGTGGCTGAGATTGGTGAAGGCCACCACATCGAACATGAGCCCGTCGACCCGATTTTTGGTGAGGGCCTGGGCGCTCACCTCGACGGCGACCGCACGCACCTCGCTCTCGCGCATCCGGGCAAGGAGGGCGTGCATCTCGCTGGCCTCCGGAGTCGTGAGTCTCGAGACGACGCTCACCTCGCCGATGTGGCGCTCAGCGGTCGACGAAAGTCCGGTGACGAGACCCAGTTGCTTGAGGATCGCTTCAAGGATATAGGCGGTCGAGGTCTTTCCATTGGTCCCGGTGATGCCGAACATGAGTGGCGGATGTTCGTTGGTGCGATACACCCAGGCCGAGACGTCACCGAGCGCAGTACGCGGTGACTCGACGATGACGAGGGGAAGGCCACTGTCTGCGGCGAGTTTAGCTCCGACCTGGTCGGTCAGCACGGCGACGGCCCCGCGCTCCGCGGCTTGCACCGCGAACTGGGCGCCATGACTGTTCAAGCCCTGAATCCCCACATAGAGGTCACCGGCTTCCACTTCGGTCGAGCGCAGTGTGACGCCGGTAATTTCGACACCGTCGAGAGGGCCGACCGAGTCGAGCCCGAACTCCGAAACGAGTCCGGCGAGAGGCCTGGCCAGCGGATGCTCCGGGCGAAGAACCGGGGGGATCCCTGCAGTCACAGCATCTACTTCCTTACCAGGTCGTCGGCGGATAGGTGGATGGTGTCGTCGACGGGGTTACCCGGTACTTTGTGAGCACCTGGGACATGA
>JAYTTG010000526.1:0-3345 GCA_043745175.1 Microbacteriaceae bacterium | reverse complement strand
CGGCTATGACTGAGCTTCTGGTGGCAACCACGCCGGCGGGAATCATGCTGGGAGCTTGGGGGCGACCAGCATGCGGGCGTGGCGGCTGGGGTACTGTCGGGAATTATGGAGGAGAGTCCCGGGCGCGTAGCGCACAGTAATGACGCAACAGCGATCGTCGTCTGGGATGTACTGGTGGTCGGAGCCGGCCCCGCGGGGTCATCCGCAGCCCGTGTGGCGGCCGAGGGCGGGGCATCTGTTCTGCTCATCGATCGTGCTCGTTTTCCGCGCTACAAGACCTGCGGCGGGGGTCTCATCGGAATCTCGCTCGACACCCTGCCTGGCTCCGTTTTGGCGACCGTTGAGCAGGAGGTGCGGGAGGTGCGCTTCTCGTTGCGTGGCGGTGCACCGCAGACGCACCGCCGGTCGCTGCCGTTCCTCGCCCTGGTGCAACGTGAACGTCTCGACGAAGCCCTTGTCAAGGCGGCCATCGCCGCCGGCGCTCAGTTTCAGGACTCCGTGGTGGTCAAGTCGGTGGAGGAGGCCGATGGGCTCGTCACCGTCACAACGGATGGCGCACCACAGCGCGCCAGGGTGGTCATCGGCGCGGACGGCACGAGCGGCCGCATCGGGCGTTATGTCGGGGTGCAAAACCGTGGCACCGATCTGGCACTCGAAGTGGAACTCTCCCGCACGCCGGAATCTCGCGAATTCGACGGCAGTATCGCCTTCGACTGGGGCCGAGCTCCCGGGAGCTACGCGTGGGTCTTCCCCAAGCAGGAGGTGCTCACCGTCGGAGTGATCCAGGCGACGGGCGAGCCGCAGCAGACCCGTGCCTACCTGGACTCTTGGTTGCGCACCACCGGGCTCGACCATCTCGAGATAGAACGCAGCAGTGGTCACCTCACCCAGTGGAGGGCACCCCACTCCCCGCTGCGCCGAGGCTCCGTTCTGGTGGCGGGGGATGCGGCCGGTCTGCTCGACCCGTGGACCCGCGAGGGTATCTCTTATGCATTGCGCTCCGGGTGCTGGGCAGGCGAGGCCGCTGCGGCTGCGACCTCGGGCGACTCGGTGAGCGACGCTCTCGAGACCTACACTCTTCGGGTTCTCAGGGAGCTCGATCCAGACATCCGCGCCGGCGAACGTCTTCTGCACTTCTTCGAAAAGCATCCGCGTATTGTGCACTTCGCGCTCGTACATTCCGGCACGGGCATGAGGCTGTTCCTCGCGGTATGTGACGGCACCAAGACTCTCGGTGGAATCCTGTCCCATCGCCTCCTCGGCCGGGCCCTGCGCGTGTTCGGCTCGTGAACTCGACTGAAGCGGCGAAACTCCTCGGAGTCACTCTCAATGCGACGCGGGGGGAGATCGAGCGGGCATTCTCGCAGCGCGCACGGATGTCGCATCCCGATCGCTTCACCGGAGTCACGTCGGCACAGTCCCAGGCTGCGGCAGCAGAGTTCATTCGTGCCACTGAGGCGCGCAACCTGCTCCTGCGGCTGGCGGCCGAGCGGGTGGGGGCAGACCGGGGGAGGGCAGACGCGGCGGCAGGTTCTGCCCGCATCACCGAGTCCCTTGTTTACACCTCCGCCCCCATTGCCCGCGGCGTGCCTCGGCGCAATGGTGCCGCGACGATCTGGACCTTCCTGCTGCTGGTAGCGAGTGTCTTCAGCTTCATCGGTGGCACGCTGCCGCTCTCACCCTGGAACCTGCTGTTGCTGGTGCCGCTCGACATCTGCGCGATCGCTTATGCCCGAACGAGTCGTCAGAGTGCTCTCGTCGGCACGCTCGTTTTCGGGGCGGTCAACGCCGCCGTCGCGGTTGCGATCGCCTCCTTCGGGTCGCTCGTCGCGCTAGAGATCCTGCTCGCGCCGGTGATCGCTCTCGTGGTGATCGGCCAAAGCCGTCGTCGTCGTTTGCGCTGAACGCTTCTGGCGCGATCCGCGAGCACGAGTAAGTTCAGCGCGGCCGTCGCGGCGAATAGCGCGGCACGTAACGCAGCAGCACACCGGCGCCGATGAGGCCGACCACACCGAGAACCCCGCTGGCGAAGGCGATGGAGACGGCCGCAGTGAGCGCCGAAAGGGCGAGGGGGGAGACTGCGCCTCCGGCATCCGCGGTGAACCGCCAGGCACCGAGGAATGGCGCGGGGTTGGACTGATCGGCGAGGTCGGCGCCGAGGGTCATGAGGATGCCGCTGCCGAGGCCGTTGGCGATGGACATGAAAACTGCCGCAGTAATGAACCACGGCACTGCAGAGTCGAGGTCGTGGGTGACCGCGAGCACAAGGTGACCGACACCCAGTCCGATCATCGATGGCATCGCGCTCCATAGCCGCCCGAACCGATCCATGATCTGGCCGCTCGCGTAGAACAGGCCGAAGTCGAGGGCACCGGCGGCTCCGATGATGAGGGCGGTCTGGGCATCCGGGATACCGATGCTCACCGCCCAGAGCGGCAGGATCACCTGGCGGCTCGCCCGCATTGCCCCGACGAGGGCCGCACCGGTTCCGAGGCGCGCAAGCACCGCTCGACTCGCCCAGACGGTGGTGAACAGTCCGATGGACTCTGCGGCGACGAGCGCGCCACCCTCACGTTTCGACGCGGGCGTACGCCGCTCGGCCAGGGCTTCGGCGGGGTCCCGCAGCACGAGCAGCAGTATTGCTGCGCCGACGCATCCCACGATGTGAACCCAGAACACCGATTGTGTCGAGCCGGTGAGGTGGATCACTGCAGCGGCGATGAACGGGCCGATGAAATAGCCGAGTCGGAAGGAGCCACCGAGAGTCGACAACGCCCGCGCCCGAAATTGCCGAGGCACGAAGCTTGTCATGAAGGCGTGCCGAGCGAGGGCGAAGACAGCCGTGGACAGGCCGATCGCGAAGATGCCGAGGCCGAGCACCCAGGGGTTCGGAGCAGCGAGGGAGGTCACCAGGCCGACGATCGAGAGAAGCGCTGCGTAGATCATCGCTGTGCGTTCACCGATGCGGCTCACGATCCAGCCGCTCGGGATGTCGCCGAACAATTCGCCGAGAAGGATCATCGACGCGATGACACCGGCGACGGCGAGCGAGGCACCGAGGCTGTTGGCTACCTGCGGAATAATCGGGATGATGGCGCCCTCGCCCACCGAGAACAGCAGCGTCGGAAGTATGGCTGGCAGCGCGATCGATCTGAAGCTGAAGTCCGGCGCGTTCTTGCTCATCGGTCTAGAGGTTACCGGCTCAGGAGGCGAACCGCGGCACCCGGTAGGCTTATCGGCGACATGGACGAGCTCGATTTTTCTGAACAGATCGCCGCACTCCGCTCGACCTTCGCGGACATCCGCGCCGTCGTTGGCGTGGAGAAACTCCAGCGCGAGATCGCG
>JAYTTG010000525.1:0-3350 GCA_043745175.1 Microbacteriaceae bacterium | reverse complement strand
GCCGTGGCCGCCGGGCACGGAACCGCCCGGGTGACGCAGGTCGGGGCCGATTCCTATTCGAGCCGCCTCACTGCCGAGGCGAAACGCTTCTCCCTGGTGAATTCCGAGTTGCGCAACGCGGCCAATCGTATTGTGCGGTGGGTCAGCTGGGGGCTCGCTCCCCTCATTATTCTCGTCCTCAACGCGCAGATGCAGGCCGCGGGCGGATGGAATGCCATGCTCCAGTCCGGTCGTTGGCGAGAGGTTTTGATCGGCACGGTGGCGAGCGCGGCGAGCGTGATCCCGCAGGGTCTCGTCCTCATGATCAGCATCTCTTTCGCACTGGCTGCCGCGAAACTGGCGCGATCAGAAGTGCTTGTGCAGGAGATCGCAGCCATCGAAATTCTCGCTCGCGTAGACACTATCTGTTTTGATAAGACGGGCACCCTCACCGACGGCGCCATTGCGTTCGACGCCGTACACAGCGTCTGCGATTCACCCCCGCCAGGCTGGCACGCGGTGCTGGGCTGCTTCGGTGCCGACGACGACGCGAACGCCACCGCACGTTGCCTGCGAGATGCCTTCTCCGCGGGCGCCCTGAAACCGAGTTCTTCCGTACCATTCTCGTCGGACCGCAAGTGGAGCGCTCTGAGCATCCCCCTGGGGCCCACGATCGGCACTTGGGTTATCGGGGCACCGGAAATTGTTCTCCCGGGCTGTGACACACATCCCGTCGTGAAGGAGGAACTCGCCCGCTTGATCCGACTCGGGCTACGGACGCTCGTACTCGCCCACAGGGATGAGGAGCTCACGGAGACCGAGGTATCCGCCCACCGCTTGCCCGGGTTGCTGCAGCCGGTTGCGCTCGTCACCTTCGCCGAGAAAATCAGGCCGGATGCGGCCCCCACCATCGCTTATTTTCGCAAGCAGGGCCTTTCGTTGCGGGTGATCTCCGGCGACAACCCGCAGACCGCCGCCACGATCGCCCGAGAGGTCGGCCTGGTCTTCGATGGCACGGGCTTTGACGCTCGCGAACTCCCCACGGACCTCGACGAAATGGGGCGGATCCTCGAAACCCATTCGGTTTTCGGGCGAGTGACACCCCTTCAAAAATGGCAAATGGTGCGCGCACTTCAGCAGCGCGGGCACGTTGTGGCGATGACGGGCGACGGTGTCAATGATGCCCTTGCCGTGAAGGCCGCGGACATCGGAATCGCTATGGGATCGGGCGCCGCAGCCACAAAGTCTGTGGCTCGGATGGTATTGCTCGACGGGCAGTTCTCCCGGCTGCCGAAGGTGGTCGCCGAGGGCCGACGGGTGATCGTAAACATCGAGCGAGTGTCGAACCTGTTTCTCACGAAGTCGGTCTACGCGATCCTCCTGTCGCTTGCGGTCGGAGTGCTGCTCTGGAAATTTCCTTTTTTACCGCGTCAGTTCGCTCCGACCGATGGTCTCACCATCGGTATCCCGGCGCTGTTCCTCGCCCTGGCCGCAGAGCAGCGGGCCTATCGACCAGGCTTTCTTCGCCGATCGCTGCGGTTTTCGATCCCCGCGGGAGTGGTGACCGCGATGGTGCTCGTTGGGGTGCTCGCCTATGCCCGACTGTCGGGAACCTACCCGGCACGCGAGAGTGCGACGGCGGCCGCGATCGCACTATCGATTCTCGGATTCTGGGTACTCGTCGTCACCTCTCGCCCGGTGACCCGTGGGAGGTCACTCATGCTGCTCACCATGATCATCGTGCTGGCGGGGTGTTTCGTTGTGCCGGTGGTGCGGGAGTTCCTCGACTTCTCGCTCCCCTCCGGACAGCTGGTCATTGCCACATTTGGGGCGGCCGTGATCGGATGCATCGCCATCGAGATCATCTTCCGATGCGTGTCCCGACAGCGCGGGATCGACGACCAGCTCAGTGACGTGCCGCCTCGACCATAGACTCCGACGCGGAGCCGGGGTCCCGCGCGATCGTGTGTGTGTGGGCGCGGCGGTGAGAGGGCCACCAGAAGAAGTCCTTCGTGATGAACACCATCGCCGGCACCAGCACTGTGCGGATCACCAGGGTATCGAAGAGCACTCCGATGCACACGATCACGCCGATCTGCGTGAGAGCCACCACGGGCAGAACGCCGAGCACGGCAAACACGGCCGCGAGCAGGATGCCGGCACTCGTGATCACCGCGCCCGTCGAGGAAAGTGCGCGGATCATGCCCTCGGATGTGCCGTGCAGCCTTCGTTCCTCTCGTGCTCGAGTGGTGAGGAAGATGTTGTAGTCCACTCCGAGCGCCACCAGGAACAGGAAAGCAAACAGGATCACGTTGGTGTTGAAGGCGGGAAATCCGAGCAGGTGGGTGAAAATCCAGTTGCCAGCACCCAGGCTCGCGAAGAAGGTGGCCAGCACGCTCGCGATCAGCAGAACGGGCGCGATGAGTGAGCGGAGAAGAATCGCGAGGATGGCGAATACGATCGCAAGGATGATCGGGATGATGAGGTCCTGGTCATGCTGCGAGAGGGTAAGGGTATCGAGGGCAGTGGCATCCCGGCCCCCCACGATGGTTCTGCCGACGGCTCCGGACTTGTCGGCGTAGGCCGAACGCAACGTCGTGATCGTCGTGAACGCCGCGTCGCTGCCGGGAGCGTCGGTGAGCGAGACGGTGAGCTGGGCAAGACCGTTCGCACTCTCCCCCGGGGTGACGGAGTCGACACCCCTAGTGTTCTCCGCAATCGTCGTGGCATCTGCCGCGGCATCCTTCGGAGTGAGCACCGTAGTCTTGCTGGTGAGCCCTGCCGAGAAGGACCTGTCGACGATCTTCTGAGCCACCACAGACTCGGGGTTACCGAGCAGTTGTTCCGTCTGCGAGAGTCCGACGGAGAAACCGGAGAGCCCGAGGGTCAGCACCCCGACCCCGGCCACCGAGAGCACGGTGATGAGCACCGGGCGCCGCGAGACTCCGCGTCCGAGACGAGCCCAGAAGCCGTCCTTCGCTACAGCAGATGCCTCGTGCACGCGCGGCACGAATGGCCAGAACAGTCCCCGGCCACACACGACGAGCGCTGCCGGCAGCACGATGAGGGCGAAGAGTATGGCCACGACTACTCCGATCGCGCAGGCGAAGCCGAGAGCTCGGTTGCCGGCCAACTCCGCGAAGAGCAGGGTGATGAGGCTCAGCGCGACGGTTCCACCGCTTGCGGCGATCGCTGGTCCCGCGCTCTTCACCGCGGTGAGCATCGCGACCGAGCGGTCCTCGACCTTCTGCAATTCCTCTCGATAGCGCGCAACGAGCAGCAGCGCATAGTTCGTGCCGGCCCCGAAGACCAGCACCGAGAGGATGCCGCTGACCGAGGCATCCAGGGTGATTCCGAAGGGTTTGGCGAGG
>JAYTTG010000524.1:0-3351 GCA_043745175.1 Microbacteriaceae bacterium | reverse complement strand
GTTCACCGGATTCGCGAGGTCTTTCGCCACTGAATCGACGATGGTTCCGACGCCGGCGACGCCACTGTTCACCGCGGAGCCGAGCCCGGCCGGAGCCGGTACGAGATTGTCGGTCGATGCATCGAGCGTTGACCCCGCGGCATCCGCGGCCGTGTTTGGGATGGTAGTCGGCGTGGTGGCAGATGTCACCCCGCTGTCGTAGGGCTGTGATATCGATGTCGACACTGGTGCCGGTGTCACCGGCGTGGCGTTGCTCGCCGCGAGTCCTCCGGAGACGGCAATGGCGACCGCGAGCGTGCCGATGAGCGGCGCAGCAATCGAGCTGGAAGTCAGTGCCGCGACCACTGTCGGTGTGGCGACCACGGACGCCGCGAAAGCGGGCGGCAGAGCGGGGGCGATCGTCGCAGCAACGGCGGATGTCGGCAGGCTGAGTGAGGCGAGGAGACCGCCACCGACGATACCGCCGAGTAGCAGAGGGAGCAGAACGAGCGCGAGGTGCGCGCCCACCTCGTCCACTTCCTCGCTGATGATCGAACAGCGCGCACAGGTGACGAGGTGGTCGCTGACGCGGGTGCGTTCCCGCGCTGTGAGGCCGTTGCGAGCGAAATCACCGAGGCGGGCGATCGCCCACTGGCACTCCCCCGGGGCTGTGGCATCGGAGACGTGCGCCTGCAGCCAGGCCTTGCGCAGGCCCTCACGGGCACGGTATGAAAGCGCGGCGACGCCGTTGGCGGTGAGTCCGAGGATCGGGGCGACCTCGTGCGGATCCATTCCCTCCACCTCGGTGTACCAGAGGACCGTCTGCCAGCGCTCGGGCAGAGCCCGGAATGCTCGCACGGTGAGGGTGCGGTCGAGCGCAATGGTTGCCGGGTCTTCGGCGGCCATCGGGTCTTCGAACTCGCTGATGTCATCGACGTTGACATCTCGACGGTCGCCACCCCATCGACTCGCGAGGTTGCGGATCGTCGTATAGAGATAGGGGCGGAAAGCGCCATCGGGGCCGCCGCCGGCAAGGACGCGCTGGTAGATGCGTACGTACGCCTCCGACACGAGGTCGTCGGCTTCGATGGACGAGGTGTACTGTCGGGCCACTCGCAGCCCGGATTGAGCATGACGCTGCCACAGTTGAGCGAAGGCACCTCGATCGCCGGCGCGCGCCAGAATAACGAGTGATTCATCTGAAGACACCACGTCCGGATTCCCTCGCTCTTCCGCGTGCGTGTACTTCATGGCCGATCCCCATTTCGTCCCCGACGGGCCATGCGATTCATCATCGAAAGGAATTGCCCGGTTATCCCAGTATGAACTCCGGATGCCGCGATGGCGAGTAAATGCCGCGTCCCGTTGCGTCTGTGTTTCTCCCTCAGACGGACCTTCGAGGATTACGCGGATGCCGCGGTCCGCGCCCCCGCCGCCGTGCGGGCACCCAGGGCCGCGGCGGCCCTCTGCCGCGCCTGCTCGAGAGTGACCGTTGCGAGCTCGGCACGCACCTCGGCGAGCGCCGCCGGAGTCATACTCAGCGTGGTCGCCCCGAGACCGACGAGCACCACCGCGAGCTGGGGATCCGCCGCAGCCTCGCCACAGATTCCGACCGGCTTGCCACTCGCGGCCCCGGCATCGCCGATGAGCTTGACGAGGCGCAACACAGCGGGGTGCCAGGGGTCCTGGAAGTGCGCGACCGATCCCAGCATCCGGTCCGCGGCAAGGGTGTACTGCGTGAGGTCGTTGGTGCCGACGCTCACGAAGTCGGCACTCTCGAGCACCTGGTCGGCCAGCACGGCGAGGGACGGCACCTCAGCCATGACGCCGACGATCTTCAGCCCGAGCTCCTTCCCGAGGGCGACGAAGTACTCGGTCTCCTCGGAGTCGGACACCATCGGGGCCATCACCCAGAGCTCCGCCTCCGTCTCGGCTTCAGAAAGGACGAGGGCGGTGAGCTGGTCGCGCAGGATCGGCTCGCGGAGGCGAAGAGCACGAAGGCCGCGAAGCCCGAGAGCAGGGTTCTCTTCGTGGGCGTCGTTGAGGAAGCTGAGCGGCTTGTCGGCGCCAGCATCGAGCGCCCGCACCACGACCTTTTTGCCCGGGAAGTGGGAGAGCAGCTCGGTGTATTGCACCCGCTGCTCCTCGACGGTCGGCGCGGACTTCGAGTCCAGGAACAGGAACTCCGTGCGGAAGAGGCCGACCCCTTCAGCGCCGAGCTCGACCGCAGCAGCAGCATCCTTCGGGGAGCCGAGGTTGGCGAGCAGCGGCACCCGAGTGCCGTCAGCGAGCATGCCGTCGGTGATCGGAGCGGCCGCCGCTGCGGCACGCTCCGCGATGCGGCGCCGCACATCGGAAACCTCGGAGTCGTTCGGCGCTACGCGCACGCTTCCGGTGGCGGCATCCGCGATGACGACGGTGCCGTCGGTGAGGTCGAGGGCCCCCGCGACCCCGACGATCGCCGGAATTGACTTGGACCGGGCGAGGATGGCCGTGTGGCTGGTTGGTCCGCCATCACGGGTGATGAGGCCGAGCACCCTGTCGAGGTCGAGGAGCGCGGTGTCGGCCGGGGCGAGGTCGGGCGCGACGAGGATGAACGGGCTGTCGGAGGTGGGTACGCCGGGCGCCGGCACGCCGCGGAGGTGGGCAATAATGCGCTGGCAAACGTCGCCGAGGTCGGTGGCACGCTCGGCCATGAGACCGCCCATGCCGATGAGCATGTCCTGGAACATGCCGAAGGCCTCGAAGACGGCGCGCTCGCCGGTCTTGCCCGACTCGATGCGCGCGGTGACATCATCGACCAGAGTCGGGTCCTGCGCCATCAGGGAAGCTGCTTCCAGCACATCTCGTGCGGCGCCGCCGGCCGTCTCGCCGCGAGCAAGGAGTTCGGCGGCAACGGTCGACAGCGCGGAGGTGACCGTCGCGAGCTCCGCCGCCGCATCCGCACTCCGCAGGGAATCCGTGGGTTCGGGGAGGGGATCCGGCATCCTCAGGATCGGGCCGACGGCCACTCCGCGTCCCACGCCGATACCGTGCAAATCCATGCGTTCCTCCTCCTCGAGCCCGTGCCGTTCCCTCGAAACTCTACCGGCGTGTTGGTTAGGCTTAAGCGGTCGAAGGGAACGGATGCTCACGTCACTGCAGAGGCTCATTGCACGGGTGATGAAGCTCCGGCCGGTGCGGGTCTTTCTGCGCTATTCCGAGAAGAATGGCCCGATCCTCGCCGGCGGTCTCAGCCTCACGGCCCTCTACAGTGTGTTCGCCGGACTCTACGTGGGATTCGCTCTGCTCGGACTGTCGATCGAATCGAATCCGGACCTGAAGGATGCGGTGGTCAGCACCCTCTCCAGCTCGGTCCCCGGCCTGATCGAC
>JAYTTG010000523.1:0-3363 GCA_043745175.1 Microbacteriaceae bacterium | reverse complement strand
CGCGCCATGGCCGAAGCGCTCGAAGACGGCATGGTGGACGAGCCGGAGCGCTATTTCCGGAATGTGCGCAGCCAGGTTGACCGCATGAGCGGCATGGTGGATGACCTCAACGAGTTGTCCCGTATCCATTCGGGGTCCCTGCGCCTGTCGGTGCAGAAGGTGTCGCTCTACGACCTGATCAGCGATGTGGTGGCCGAGCTGGGTCCGTTCGCCGAATCCCGCTCGATCTCGCTGGTCGGCGATGGGGCGCGGGAGCTGACGATCCTCGCAGACCCGAGGGAGCTCTCCCGCGTCGTCGGCAACCTTGTAATGAATTCGATCCAGCATTCGCCAGCGGGCAGCCCGATCACGGTGAGCGCGCGGCAGAGCGATGATGGCCTGGCGGTGATCTCGGTGATCGACGCGGCGGGCGGTATCCCGGAGAAAGATCTCGGCCGGGTCTTCGAAGCCGGGTGGCGCTCCAGCAACTCGCGCACTCCCGAGACGGCGACGGCACGATCCGGCGGTGCGGGGCTTGGACTCGCGATCGTGCAGGGCATCGTTCACGCCCATCGCGGCCGCGTCGTCGTGCAGAATGTGCCGGGTGGATGCCGCTTCGACGTGTTCCTTCCGCCCAGCCTCGCAGACGGCTCGTCCTCGACTGTCGCGCCCGTGCCCGCATGAGCATCGACACCCGGCAGGTCCCCGGCCTCGCAACGCGCACCCTCGGCGGGTGGGCGGCTTTCGCTGGCGTGGTGTCTGCGGCGGTCGTGCTCGGGGTCGCCGAGGTGATCTCGCTCTTCGTCGGAGCAGCCGGGAGCCCGCTGTTCGCGGTCGGCTCGCTCGTGATTGACCTCGCCCCGGCTGCTGTCAAGGAGTTCGTGATCGCGATCTTCGGCACCGGGGACAAAGCGGCGCTTCTTACGTTCATGGGCATCCTCATCGTCGTGATCTCGGCGGCCGCCGGCGTGCTCGAATTGCGCCGGCCGCCGCTCGGCGTGATTGTGATCGGCATCGGTGCTGTGATCGCGTTCACCGCGGTGATCACCCGCGCGGGAGCGACGGGATTCACCGGGATCGCCGCCATCGTCGGTGGTGTCACCGGAGTGGTGGTGCTTCGCCTCTCGATCGAGCGGCTCGGTCGCTGGCAGCGTACCGCCGAGGGCCGCGCCACCAGCACCCAGTCCGGTCCGGTTGCCGGGCCGTCACTCGAGCGGCGCGGCTTCCTCACCCTCGCGATCGTCGCCGGCGCAGCATCCGTCGTCGCGGGCACCGGGGCACGACTGATCAACGCGACCTCGGACCGGGTCGCCGCGATCCGCACCAAGATCATGCTGCCGAAGGCCGCTGTGCCCGCGGATCCGGTGCCGGTCGGAGCCACGATCGACGTGCCCGGAATCTCGTCGTTCGTCACCCCGAACGCACACTTCTATCGCATCGACACGGCGCTGCAGGTGCCGTCGATCGATCCGGACAAATGGACGCTCAAGATCACCGGGATGGTGGAGAACGAGATGTCGCTGAGCTTCGCCGAACTCCTGGCGAAGCCACTTGAGGAGCACCTCGCGACCCTCACCTGCGTGTCGAATGAGGTGGGTGGCGACCTCATCGGCACTGCCCTCTGGCTGGGCTACCCGATTCGCGAACTGCTCGCCAAGGCGGTGCCGAAGGCGGGAGCCGACATGGTGCTCTCCACGAGCATCGATGGCTTCACCGCGGGCACGCCGCTGTCGGTGCTGCAGGATTCCGGCACGAACGCCCTGCTTGCGGTGGGAATGAACGGCGAGGCGCTGCCGCTCGAACACGGCTTCCCGGTGCGGATGGTCGTGCCCGGCCTCTACGGCTATGTCTCGGCGACCAAGTGGGTGGTCGAACTCAAGGTGACGAAGTTCTCCGAAGACCAGGGCTACTGGACCCCGCGGGGCTGGGACGCGAAGGGTCCGATCAAGCTCGCCTCCCGCATCGACACCCCGCTTTCCGGCGCGACGGTCGCCGCTGGCACCGTCGCCATCGCGGGGGTGGCCTGGGAACAGCACGTCGGCGTGAAATCGGTGGAGGTGCGGGTGGACAATGGCCCCTGGGTCACAGCGACCCTCGCCGACTCGATCTCCGCCGACACCTGGCGCCAGTGGGTCTACCGCTGGCCGGCGACCACTGGCTCACACAAGATTGAGGTGCGGGCGACGGATGCGTCGGGCAGCACCCAGCGCCAGACCCACCAGCCGCCGGCGCCCAATGGCTCGGAGGGCTGGCACTCGATCACGGTGAGCGTGAGCTGAGGCTTAGGCCACGGCCGCTCTCAGTGGGGCATTCGCGAACTCGGCCATCCCCTCATCGAAACTCACGGTCGGGCTCCAGCCGAGCTCGGATTTCAGGCGTTCGGATGACGCGGTGATGTGCCGCACGTCGCCGAGACGGTATTCCCCCGTCGTCACCGGCTCGGGGCCGCCGGAATAGCGGCTGAGAGCGGAGGCGAGATCCCCGATGGTGTGCACGATTCCACTGCCGACATTGAAGGCCCGAAAGTCTTGGCCCGCCCCGACGATCGCCTCGATCGCGGCAAGGTTTGCGGCGGCCACATCCCGCACGTGCACGAAGTCGCGACGCTGTGCGCCGTCCTCGAAGACGCGGGGTGCCTCACCACGTTCGAGGGCTGACCGAAAGAGCGAGGCGACGCCCGCGTAAGGCGTGTTCTGCGGCATCCCCGGTCCATAAACATTGTGGTATCTCAGCGCGATCGCCCGGCCGCCGGTCGAGCGAGCCCAGGCGCCGGCGAGGTGCTCCTGGGCGAGTTTGGATGCGGCATAGACATTGCGCGGGTCGAGGGGGGCATCCTCGGAGATGAGCTCGGGCAGCAGCGGGCTGCCGTGCTCGTCTAGCGGGTCGAAGTGGCCGGCATCGAGGTCTTCGACGCGTCGAGCGGCTGGCCGGGTCGAATGCCCAGAGCTGTCGCGGTAATTGCCCTCGCCGTAGACAACCATGGAGGAGGCGAGGACGAGTCGCTCCACTTGGGAGTCCGCCATTGCGGCGAGCAGCACCGCTGTGCCGAGATCGTTGCTTCCGACGTAGTCGGGGGCATCCTCGATCGACACGCCAAGTCCGACCTTGGCAGCCTGGTGACAGACCACATCGACGCCGAAGAGAGCGACGGCCAGGGCATCCGCGTTCCGCACGTCGGCCCTCACGAACTCGACCCGCGGATCGGGTCGGTAGTCGTCGCCGTGCACATCCGGCCGCAGGGAGTCGAGCACGCGAACGCGCCAGCCTTTCTCCAGGCCCGCTTCGACGATCGCGGAACCGATGAATCCGGCACCGCCGGTGATCAATACCGTGGTCATAGCGTCTCCCTGGCCAGAACGGCGTCGACCGCCGCCGGGTCGATGC
>JAYTTG010000522.1:0-3370 GCA_043745175.1 Microbacteriaceae bacterium | reverse complement strand
CGGCGCGAGCCCGGCGGGGGGCGACACGAAGGCAAGGGAAGCGGTCATCGGAGGAAGTCCATCAGGGTGGGCTGCAGCGTGCGCGCGGTTACGGCGAGGGCTGCCTGGTAGGTGACCTCCTGCTGTTTGAGCTTGATCACGATCTCTCCCACGTCCATGTCTTCGATTCCCGCGCGCTGGGCCTCGAGGTTCCCGGTCTTCGACACGATGGCATCCTTTGCTGCACTGATCTGGTTCTGACGGGCTCCGGCGGCGGTCTGGGTGTTGAGCAGCGCGGTCATCCGACTGTCGATTGCGGCGAGGCTCGGGCCCACATTCACGCCAGAGCGCAGGTCGGCAACGATGGTGTCGATGAGGGCGAACGCCGAGCTCGACCCGGTGCCGTAAGCGGCCGCCCCATCGGCATCCACCTGAACTGTGGCGTTGGTATCAACACGACGCGAGATGGATGCCCCGGTGCCGGTGTAGCTGAGGTCGGGCCGGAACGCGACACCGGCATCGGAACTGCCGGCGAAGACAGTGCGGCCGAGGTAGGTGGTGTTCGCTGTGCCGAGCAGATCGGAGCGCAGGCCTTCAAGAGCCGTGGCGATCGCCTCTTTGGCGGTGGGCGAGAGCGCACCGTCGTTGGCACCCTGCACCGTGAGATCGCGCACCTGGCGCATGATGTCGGTTGAGGCGCTGAGAGTCGCGTCAACGGTGGAGAGCCACCCGATGCCATCGTCGATATTGCGCCCGAACTGGGCGGTCTGGCTCTGGGCGGCGCGGACGCGCATCGAGTCCGCGGTACCAGTCGGGTCGTCCGAGGGGGTCGAGATCTTCTTGAGACTCGTCGCGCTGTCCTGCAGCTTCGCGAGCAGAGCGGCGGCGGACTGCAGGTTAAACTGCGAGTTCGCCATCCTGGTCTGGCTTGTCACTCGATCGACCATGAGCTACCTCCCCACTATTCCGGTGTGATTGATGAGAATGTCGAGCATCTCGTCGACCGCGGTCATCACCCGGGCGGCTCCCTGGTAGGCCTTCTGAAAAGTCAGCATGTTGACGTTTTCCTCGTCGAGGTCGACCGAGGAGTTGGCGAGCTGCGAAGCGGTGGCGGCGGCGGTCACCGAGTCAGCGAGGGTGGCCTGCTGCATTGCGGTCTTCGACGCCGTGCCGATTTTCGTGACGAAGGCCGACCAGACGGAGTCGGGAGAGTTGGCGGCCGAGCCGAGCTGCGAGATCGCATCGGCATTACCGCCGTTGCTGGCTCCGGCGCCAGGGGTACCGCTTGCGATCTGGGCGGCGCTGGTGGGCACGACAGACAGGCCGAGTGCGGCCGGGCCAGTCGCCGAGACAGCGAAGAAGTCGAGACCGGTGGTGCCCGAGGGAGTTGAGCCGGCTTGGTGGGAGGTGTTGACGGTGTTGGCCAGGGAGGTGGCGAAGCTGTTGTAGCCCGCCGCCGCTTCCGCGATCGCACCGCCGGTGCCGCTACTGTTCGCCGCCGCCAGCATAGCAATTGAGCCGGCGATCTCACCGGATTCGACCGCGACGGACTGCCCGGGGCGATTGGTCCACTCCAGGGCGACGGGCGAGCCACTCACTCCGGCGAGAGAGTTGGTGCCGGTGACGGTGACCGAGCGAAAAACGTCGCCGGAGACCAGCGCGTTTCCGCCCACGAGCACCTCGGCAGTGCCGTCGGGAAGAGTGCGAACGGTGCCTCCCGTGAGAGCGGCAATAGACGAGGTGAGCGCCGAGCGCTGGTCGAGCATCTCGTTCACGGATCCGCCAGTGGCGAGGGTCTCGCGGATCTGACCATTGAGAGCGGCGACCCGGGTGCCGGCATCATTGAGCTCGGCCGCCATGCCGTCGAGCTTGGTGCGCACATCGCTCCAGGCGGAGTCGACAGCCGAATACCCGGTGGCTATCTGGCCCGCGAGCTGGCTGGCCTTTTGCAGGAGCACGCCAGCCGGAGCCTCTTCACCTGCTCGATTGGAGACATCACCCCAGGCGGACCAGAACTTCAGCAGCTGGTCGGAGATGCCGTTCTTGCCCGGCTCGTTGAGGGAGGCCTCGACAGTGCTCAGGGCATTGGAGCGCACGGCGAGGTTGCCGGATGTGGCGGCCGAGCTGCGAACGCGCCCGTCGAGAATCACGTCACCGAGTCGGGCGATGCCGTCGACGGTAACCCCCTGGCCGACCTGCGCCCGGGTAAGTACAAGCGGACCGATCTGGGGGAGGGATCCAGCCGCGGCCGTGGTCACCCGCTGGCGGGTATACCCCTTTGTCGAGGCATTGGCGATGTTCTGCCCGACGACGTCGAGTCCATGACGGGCGGCGTTCAGGCCGGTCAGGGCGGTGTTCAGGCCGCTGAAGGTGCTCATCGGGTCACAGCTTCAGATCGAAGATCTGGGCCGAGGGAGTAGCAATGCCGGATTCACCGTTGGCGTCGTAGGTGCCGCTCTCGGTGCCCCCGTCGGCCTGTGCCTCCTGGATAAAACGCAGGGCCGTTCGCAGGTAGTGCTCGTTGAGATCGCGGAGGTCGCGAATCTGCTCCGTGTACTCGGTGAGGGCATTCAGGTGTGCGCTGAAGATATCGGCCCAGGGGCCATCCGGTGCGGTGTTGACGAGTTCGCGCAGGGTCGCGTTCTGGGGCGCGCCCCACTCTTCGGCGACGATGGCTGCTTCGACCGACCGAGCAAGTCCCGCGGCGCGCAGGCGCTCCATCACCTGTTCGACCTCTCGGGTGGCGTATTGCAGCCAACGAGACTTGCCAGTGGTGAGCAGAAACTGTTCCTCCTCCAGCTTGAATGCCAGTAGGTCCAGGAGCTCTCGCTCCCGCCACAGGCAGGCGGAGAGTTCGTTCGCGCTCATGCGGGCTCCCGTCCGGTCGTCCACCAAAGCGGACCACTCCCGTGCTCGTTCTACCGACTGCATTTTCTCCACCTCGTTTGACGAGATGAACTATCGGCAAGGCTAGCCCCGAGGTAAGAGGCGACGCGGGCAAAACACAGAGTTGAGTATTCAACGTGTCCTCAACATGGAGGACCGGTGAAGCCTATTGGGGTACATCCGCCCCCGTAGTGGGGCCAAAAGTCGAGCAAATACCACTAAAACGGGGGGCAGGGCGGGGTACTTTCCGCCGATAGAGTCGCCTCAGATCGACGGGCAATCGGATCCTTGGATTTGTTCCCTACCCGCTTCAGTAGCCACCCGAAACGCCACCCGATGTACTCGCTCCACCTGCACGACCCTTACCCGAAAACAGTCCGTTTTTTAGCAGGCGCACTCTTCATCTGATACACGAAGGCGTCGACCGCAACGCGATCACTGGGATCGCATCCGGGGGCAAGGCACGTGAACAAGACAGAACGCAACGCGCTCGTTGTGCAAAATC
>JAYTTG010000521.1:0-3380 GCA_043745175.1 Microbacteriaceae bacterium | reverse complement strand
TTCGCTGTGGCGCTCGCGATCCTGCTGCTGCTGGGCGTCAACGTGTTCGTCGCGGCCCTCGGGGCGGCGGTCATCGGCTTCTGCGTCTCCTACATCTTCCTGCGTAAGCAGCGCGAGGCCGTGTCCACGAGCATCGGGCACCTGCGCGCCAACAAGGACCGCGACCGGGACAACGAGCTCGAGAACGAAGCGCTCGATCGGTTCGACGAACCTCGCTAACCGCATCTGATCTCTCCGTAACCTCTAGAAGGCGATCGCCGCCGCGAGGGTGACGCCGAATACCAGTGCCGTAAAACTTGTGAGTTTGAGCGCCAGAATGAACTCTGGCGCGGTTTTGCCGGTGAGGGTGATCAGGATCGCGGGCAGCCCGGAGAGCAGTGAGAAGTACACGAGCGGCGCCTTCGCGTAGAAGACCGAGAAGAAGATCAGGATCACGTAGGGCACGCTCACGAACACCGCGAAGAGGATGCGAGCTCGGCGACTGCCGACAAGCACCGCAAGGGTGCGCTTTGCCGAGAGAGTGTCCTGGTGGATGTCGCGGATATTGTTCACCATCAGCACCGCACACGCGAACATCCCCGCGGCAACACCGGCAAGCCAGCTCTCGATGTTGACGGTGCCCACCTGGGTGAAGGTCGTGCCAGCCGTGGCGACGAGGCCGAAGAAGACGAAGACGAAAAGTTCGCCAAGCCCGTTGTAGCCGTAGGGACGCTTTCCCCCCGTGTAGAGGTAGGCGGCGACAATAGAGACCGCTCCGACGGCGAGCAACCAGTAATATCCGCTCACAACGGTGAGGGCGAGCCCGGCAAGGCCGCCGAGGCCGAAGAACACCAGCGCGACAAGAAGTACCGTGCGCGGCTTCGCGGCGCCGGAACCGGTCAGTCGCGAGGGGCCGACGCGATTCTTGTCGGTGCCGCGCACGCCATCCGAGTAGTCGTTGGCATAGTTGACCCCGACCTGCAGGGAGACCGCGACCGCAAGCGCGAGCAACGCCCGAACCCAGTGCCAGCCCCCGTCCGAGAGGAGGTGAGCTGCGCCGGTTCCGAGTGCGACCGGGGCGATTGCGAGCGGAAGAGTGCGGAGCCGCGCGCCGCCGATCCAGTCTTTCGCGGTGGCTGTGCGCACGATGACGCGCGGCGCTTGTCCACCGGGGCGTCCGCTCTTGCCCGGTTGAATCCGCCCGTTGGTCCTGCCGCCGACGCTGCGGGGATCGATGCGCTTCTGGACGGGTCTGCCTGCGTTAGCCACGAATCGAATTCTACCGACCGGACCCGGGTCGTCCGCCGCGAGTCGCCGCGAAGGCCGTGAGCCCCACACGGTCCGGCTTGCCGTTCGGCAGCTGGGGCAGGCTCTCCACGCGCACCAACGCGACGGGAGCGGATGCCCGCCCGAGGGCCGCGATCACGGTCGCCTTCACGTCGGCCAGGGTCGCGATCCCGCAGGTGAACACCACTGGCACCTCGCCCCACTCAGCGCTCGGCGATCGCACGGCCACGGCATCCGCGAGACCGTCGATAGAGCGCACGACTCGTTCGATCGCATCGAGCGACACCTTCTCTCCACCGGAGATGATCACGCCATCGACTCGCCCGGTCACCCGCAGTGCGCCTTCGTCAATCTCGCCGGTATCTCCGGTGCGATACCACCGCGCACCGTCGTGCAGGGAGAAGGCGGCGTCCGTTGCGGCGGGATCGCCGAGATAGCCCTCTGCGAGCATTGGGCCGGAGAGTTCGACCTGCCCCTCGATGATGCGCGCCTCCGCTGTGCCGATGGGGACGCCATCGTAGACGCAGCCACCGGAGGTCTCGCTCGACCCGTAGGTGCGCGTCACGTTGAGGCCGAGCTCGATGGCACGGGCGAGGAGGGCGGGCGGAGTGGCCTGGCCGCCAACCAGGATGCGATCAAAACGACGCACGATGGCGAGCAGGTCGAGGTCGTTATTTGCGGCATTGACGAGGCGGGTGAGCTGGGCTGGCACGAGCGAGGTGAAGCGCAGCCGGGCATCCATGGTGCGGGTCGCCGCAGCGAACTTTGCCGCGTCGAAGTGCCCCGCGCCGAAGTAGACCGGCTCGAGATCGGCGGCGATCGATCGCACAAGCACGTTGATTCCGGCGATGTAGTGTGTCGGCAGCGCAAGCAGCCACTGCCCCGGTCCGCCGAGGGACGACTCAGATGCCGCGGCGCTCGCGAGCAGGGCGTCTGCGCTCAGTGCGACCCGCTTCGGGACTCCCGTTGAGCCGCTCGTCTCGACTACCACGGCAACGCGCTGTTCCACAGTCATCGGGACTGCTGTCCGGGGGTTCCCCGGCAAGATCGCCGGTCCCCCGGCGAGGGCATCGCGCAGGGCAACCAACACTGTTGAAGAATCTGCGGCGGAAACGGCCCGCAGTAACCGACTCATGACAGCCCGCGAAGCAGTGAAAATAACCAGACCAACACCAGGGGGTTGGCGAGGAGGCCCAACGCAACGGCGAAGATGCCCCACTGTCGACCGTTGCCGGTGAGAATTGCGGCCAAGCCGACTGCGATGGAGACCGCGAGAAGCGCGATGACGAACCAAGCAAGGACGGTGGCGGCCCCCCAGGCTCCGCTGCTTCCGATCGCGATCGCGATCGCTTCAAGGGCGACGACGAGAATGGCGAGCACGAAGCTCGCCATTCCTAGACGACGAACCGGCTTCGGCGTGTCAATTGGCGAATTCGTCTCCGGGGCGGCCTGCACGGAGTCGAGTGACATGGAATCAGGGTAATCCAACCCGCCTGAGCGGGCGCAGCCGACCTACTTTTGCACGTCGATGGAGAACTTGACCGATCCCTCGTCGTCGATCTGCGCGTCGAGCACCTTATCGTCGAGCACGAGAGCGGCATTCTGCTCCACGAAGACCGTGGCGCCAGCAGTCTCGATCACGGTGTCGTTCGGCTCGGCTCGGCTCGCTACGGCGAGCGAGAGATCTGTCGCTCCGGGTTCGGATGCGCTGATGCGCAAGGCGGAGTCGGCGGTGTCCGGGGTGCGCTCGATAATAGTTTTCACGACCGTGGAGGCGGAATCGGTGAGTGTAAGCAAGGTGAATCCTTCCGGTTGTGCGAATGGAAGGTGGCCACGCTTCCGCAGTCTGCCAGCAGACGCAAGTCATTCGGGCAGACACGGAGGATTCTCCCACCTGCCGAAACCCGGATCGGGCCGATTCCAGCGCACTACGACAGACTGGAGTTATGTTGCCATCGCTGCCAGACATGCTCTCTTCCGCACGCGTCGTCACGTTGCCGCTGCGCCAGCGCTTTCGGGGAATCGAGAGTCGCGAAGTGATGCTGTTCGAAGGTCCGGCCGGGTGGACGGAATTCTCCCCCTTCCTCGAATACGGCGACGCGGAGGCATCCGCG
>JAYTTG010000520.1:0-3418 GCA_043745175.1 Microbacteriaceae bacterium | reverse complement strand
GGCAGCGCCGTCATCCTCAAGCCGGCGGCGCTCTCGGCCCGCTGTGGAGCCGTGCTGGCTGAGGCACTTTGGGAGGGCGGTGTGCCGCGGGAGGTGCTGCAGCTTGTGCAACTGAGCGAACGCGACCTCGGCACGCAACTGATCTCGCACCCCGCAGTGGACCGGGTGATCCTCACCGGCGGCTACGAGACCGCGGAGCTGTTCCGTTCCTTCCGCCCCGACCTGCCCCTTCTTGCCGAGACCAGCGGTAAGAACGCGATCATCGTCACGCCGAGCGCTGACCTCGACCTCGCCGTCAAGGACGTCGTCGCATCGGCGTTCGGCCATGCCGGGCAGAAGTGCTCTGCAGCCTCCCTGGTGATCCTGGTCGGCTCGGTCGCTCATTCGGCGCGCTTCACCAACCAGCTGCGGGACGCGGTCGCCTCGCTCAAGGTGGGCTACCCCACCGACGCAGCGACCCAGATGGGGCCGCTGATCGAGCCGGCCAACGGCAAGCTTCTCGGCGCTCTCACCACTCTCGGCGAGGGTGAGGCCTGGATGCTGACTCCGAAGAAACTCGACCGGGACGGCCAGCTCTGGTCGCCCGGGGTTCGCACCGGAGTGCGTCGCGGATCGGCCTTCCACCAGACGGAGTATTTTGGACCGGTGCTCGGCGTGATGACCGTGCCGACGCTCGAGGAGGCCATCGCCATGCAGAACGAGACCGACTTCGGGCTCACTGCGGGCATCCATTCCCTCGACCCTGCGGAGCTCGGCCTGTGGCTTGATACCGTTCAGGCCGGGAATCTCTATGTGAATCGCGGCATCACCGGGGCAATCGTGCAGCGCCAGCCCTTCGGCGGCTGGAAGAAGTCCTCGGTCGGAGCCGGAACCAAGGCGGGCGGGCCAAACTATCTGTTCGGGCTCGGCTCATGGGTGCCAGCGCACCACTCTGCACCCGGCGAAGCGATCACCCATGCGGGGGTGAGGGCGCTGCTTGCAGCGGATGACTCGCTGTCCGGCGCCTTCGGTAGCGATGCTGCGGCCTGGCACAGCAGCTTCGGCCAGGCCCAGGATATCTCCGCCCTGGCCGCCGAGCGCAATGTGTTTCGCTACCTCCCTGGGCCTGTGACGATCCGACTCTCTGAGGGAGCGCCACTGTCCGAGCTGCTGCGCGTCGTGGGCGCAGGACTGCGTGCCGGATCCGACCTCAGGGTGTCTACCGCCGTCGCGAGCGACGCGCTGGTCGGCATCCCGGTGGCGGTCGAGAATGACGCGACCTGGCTTGCGCGAGTGCCGTCACTGTGTCCCGGCCCCAGCCAGCCAAGCCCCAACCAGCCAGAGTTCAGCCGCATCCGTCTCATCGGCGGCGACCATTCGGCCCTCGCTGCCGCACTCGGTGGACGCCCGGATGTAGCGATCTATGGCGGCCCGGTCACTCCGGCGGGCCAAATCGAGCTTCTGCCATTCCTGCGTGAGCAGGCGGTCAGCATCACCGCTCACCGGTTCGGTACGCCCAACCACCTCACGGTCGGCCTCATCTGACACCGTCCGGCAGACTAATCCACGAGAGCTGTGTCCGGCCGCGCGGGTGCGAGCAGTCACGTGGGCTCGAGGTGATCTCTCGTTTGGGTTGCGTGTTGCGTGCCTGAAAGATCGCGAAGGCGATGTGCTCCGGGAGTCGCTCTCACGGCACGGAGCATTTCTCGGATGACGAGCTTCGACATAAGCGCTTTCGCATCCTGCGGGTTGACATTGGCCTCGGCCGCCTACTGGTAGCGCGGCGCTCAAATTCGGGAGCGAGGTACGCGCAGGTTCGACACAGGGCGTTCCTTCATTTCTTCGGCCTAGATTCAGCCAATGATCATCCCCGTTGCTGGTGTCTCCCCCGTAGCCGTGGTTGAAAGACACTTGTCGCATCTCGTGAGCGATCGGATCAGCGCGAGCCCCGACATCCGCGGTGGCCAAATGGCAGCGAATGCTGCGCTCGATGCGTTCGACGTGGCCGGGTACGCCGCGACACGCAGCCGGGTGCTCCCGGAATCGGCTCGCGGAGCCTCGCGGTTGTCGCCCTACATTCGCCACGGGTTGCTCCCGCTGCGGGAAGTCTGGAACGCGGTGGCAGGCCCAACCGCGGATGTCTCAAAATTCCGCGACGAACTGCTCTGGCAGGAGTACGCCCGACATCTGTATGCCCGAGTGGGTATGCAGCTGCACCGCAATTTGCGATTCGACGTTCCCTGGTCAGGAGATTTCGCGCCAGCGGCTTGGCCGCGCGAAATGACCTGCGTCAATTGGGCTCTAACGAGCCTGGAAACGAATGGCTGGCTCGTGAACCAGACTCGAATGTGGCTCGCCTCGCACTATGCCGTGCGGTCCGGAGCAGGATGGATGGCCGGGCAGGAGTATTTCCATCGCCATCTACTTGACGGCTCTCGCGCCGCCAACCTACTCGGGTGGCAATGGACGGTGGGCGCAGGCTCCGGCAAGCCCTATGGATTCGCGCGCTGGCAGGTCGAAAAACGCGCGCCTCAACTGTGCGCGGCGTGTCCTCTCAATCGCAACTGCCCGATTCAAAACTTTCCCCCGGACTCGGTTCCGCGCCCGCTTTCCGAACCGAATCCGCGACTCGTTCGAGACGACGATCTCGCAACCACCCGAGGTCCCAACTCGGTCGTCAAACGCGCAACGCCACGATCGGTATTGCTCACGGTCGAATCGCTTGGCGACGCGGATCCGGCACTCCTCGCGCATCCGCAGCTCCCCGCTGTTTTTATCTTCGACGAACCGGCTCTGGAGAAACTGCGCCTTTCGAGCAAGAGACTGGTATTTTTCGTGGAGACGCTCCAGGACCTGGCCCAGCGGCGCGAGGTGATCGTGCATCTTGGAGATCCGAGACAGATCGCTCCAGACCTCAGCGCCGCGATCACGTGGGCGCCGGTGCCGAGCTTTGAAAAATACGCCGGAATCACCGCGGAGATTCATCCGTGGCCCTGGCTCGCCGAACCTCATGCCGGCTCCGTCAAGAGCTTTTCGGCGTGGCGTCAAAAGCTTGCGAAGCCACAATAGAAATTGATTCGCGACTGGACGGGCGGCGACGTGAGAATTATTGAGGGCGCCTCACCGGAGCACACGTCAGCTCAGCGTCATCCGATCGATATCAAAGGTGCCAGCGTTGAAGAACAGCAACACATCGTGCACACCAGTCAGTGTGGACTGGGCGCATCCCATCGTTGACAGGTCGATGCTGTGCTTCTCGGTCGTGTTGGGTGCAACGTAGACGAAAGGTGATTGGCACCAGGTGTAGGCGTCCCCGCTTCGCACAGCGAGAGCGATCGAACTCCCCGCAGCGCCGGTCTTGAGTGCGAACGAAATCGAAGACCGAGCCGACAGGTCGAGTGGCGGAGTGAACGACCCGGAACCGAACCATGCTCCCGAC
>JAYTTG010000519.1:0-3463 GCA_043745175.1 Microbacteriaceae bacterium | reverse complement strand
CCGGCGGCACGGCGTCGAAGTGCGGCGTCCCGATATCCTGCGGTCGGGCTGGCAGCCGGGGCTCGAGGCGAGCGCAGCCGGTCTCGGGGAGACCGCACCAACGGGCACCGACTCCTGCCTCCATTCCCACCAGCCGCCTGTCGGTCCCTTCGACCGCAGTGCTCCCTTCGACCCCGATGACCATCGCCGCGACGGAGCCCTTTCGGTGCGTCTCGGCCTCGCCGAGGTCACCGGTATCGGCGAGACCCTGGCCAGGAAGATCGTCGCCGATCGTGAGGCGGGCGGCGACTTCACCGATCTCGCGAACCTGGTGCGCCGGGTCGGACTCGGCACGGCCCAGCTCGAGGCCCTCGCTGCGGCCGGTGCCTTCGAATCCCTCGGCCTCAGCGTGCGCGAAGCGCTCTGGGCCGCTGGCGATGCCGCCCGGGATCGGGAGGAGTTCCTTGCCGGCAGCATGGTCACCGTCCAGCCGCCGCTGTTCTCGATGCCCAGTACCTCCGAGATCCTCGCGTCCGACCTCTGGGCCACCGGCATCTCCCCCGATGATCATCCGATCCGCTCCCTGCGGACGGCCCTTCGGCAGCGGGGGGCTCTCCGCTCCGATGATCTCAGGACGGCGGAATCCGGCCGCCGCATCGAAGTGGGTGGCGTCGTGACCCACCGGCAGCGACCCGCCACGGCGAGCGGCATCACCTTCATGAACCTCGAGGATGAGAGCGGGCTCGTCAACGTGATCTGCAGCGTCGGCGTGTGGAAGCGCTACCGCCGCATCGCCCGCGACTCCCCCGCGCTCATCGTGCGAGGCATTCTCGAGCGCTCCCCCGAGGGCGTCACGAACCTGCTTGCCGATCGTCTCGAGGCGCTGCCGATGTCGACCCGCACAGCATCGCGCGATTTTCGCTGACCGCTCGAGCTGGCTACTGTTCCGAAACTCGCAGGCCCATTCTTAACTGCGCAGGCCCCGTCGCAGCAGGTCGATGCGCGCCTGCAGCTGGGAGACGCTCGCCTGCGGCACGGCCGGCCCCCCCGCCATCCGCCGCAGCTCCGCGTGGATGATGCCGTGCGGCTCGCCGCTGCCCTTTGCCCGCATCCCGACCAGGGAGTTGAGCAACGCTCGCTGTTCCTTGAGGTTGCGATAGAGCGGGACGATCTCCGCATCCACCCCGGATTCGTCGGCCTGGCGCTGGCGGTCGCCGATCCGCCGGGCCTGGCGCTGGTGGCGATGCCGAAGTAGCTCCTTCACCTGGTCTGGCTCGAGAAGCCCCGGAATTCCGATGAAATCGAGCTCCTCGAGGCTGTCCGGTACCGCGCCGGCGCCGAACTCGTCGCCGTCGAACAGCACCCGGTCGAAGGCGGCCTCGGATCCGAGGGCCTTGAAGTCGAAGAGCAGCGCGTCACCCGAGGCCGATTCGACCCGGTTGGCCTCGTCTGCGGCGTCGTCGTCAAGCAGGATCTCTTCGAGTCCTTCGCCCGGATCCCGGTCGAGGGCATGATCTCGCTGCAGTTCCATCGCCGAGGCGAGCCCGAGAAGCGACGGCACGCTCGGAAGAAAGATCGACGCCGTCTCCCCCCGACGTCTCGTGCGTACAAACCGGCCGATGGCCTGAGCGAAGAACAGCGGCGTCGAGGCGGATGTCGCGTAGACCCCCACACCGAGCCGCGGGATATCCACGCCCTCCGATACCATCCGCACCGCCACCATCCAGCGCGAATCGGATGCCGCGAACCGGGCGATTCGGTCGCTCGCCGCCTTCTCGTCGGAGAGTACAACGGTGGGTTTCTCGCCGGTCACCTTCTCGAGGATGTCGGCATAGGCCCGCGCGGCGTAATGGTCGGTGGCGATCACGAGCCCCCCGGCATCCGGAATCCCGTGACGCACCTCGGTGAGCCGCCGATTGGCCGCCTTGAGCACGGCGGGCACCCATTCGCCTTCCGGATCGAGCGCCGTGCGCCAGGCCTGCGCCGTGATGTCCTTCGTGTCGCCCTCGCCGAGCCGCGCCTCCATCTCGTCGCCGGTGCGCGTACGCCAGCGCATCCGTCCCGCGTAGGCCAGGAAAATCACCGGGCGCACGACACCGTCCGCGAGCGCGCGTCCGTAACCGTAGGCATAATCTGCCTGAGAGGTGCGGATACCGTGCTCGTCCGGGTAGTAGGTCACGAAGGGAATCGACGAGGTATCCGACCGGAACGGCGTGCCGGTGAGGGAGAGTCGTCTCGTCGCCGGTTCGAAGGCCTCCCTGATGGCGTCCCCCCAACTCAGGGCGTCACCCCCGTGGTGCACCTCGTCGAGGATTACGAGGGTGCGTCCGCCGTCGGTCATCGTGCGATGGAGGGCCGCTCGCGTTGCCACCTGGGCGTAGGTCACTGCCACGCCGTGGAAATGCTTACCGGCCCAGCCCTGCGCGTTCTTGAAGCTCGGATCCAGCCGCACTCCCACGCGGTGAGCGGCATCCGCCCACTGGCGTTTCAGGTGCTCGGTCGGGGCGACTACCGTCACCCGATCGATTGTGTGCGTGGCAAGAAGCTCGGTAACCAGTCGAAGCGCGAACGTGGTCTTTCCCGCTCCCGGGGTCGCTGCCACGAGAAAGTCCTTCGGCTCCCGCAGAAAGTATTCGGCGATCGCCTCCTGCTGCCAGGCCCGCAGCTTATCTGCGGTACCGCGGGCGGCGCGCTCGGGAAAAGACGGAGAGAGGTGCTCTGCTGCCGAGGTGCCCACCTGGGGTCCGAAAGGCTGCGGGTTCGTCATCAATTGAGTTTAACCTCGACCGGTGACCGTGCCGCGACATCCGAACGGCGCGAGCCCCCGCCCGGAGGCGGAAGGCCCGAGTTCGCGTGGGGCGCCTTTACGCGCGGCGACGCGAGCCGCGAGTAACGAGGCCGTAAAGGAGAAGTACGACGATTGACCCAAGAATTGCAATGACCCAGGTGCGGATCTCGAAAAAGCCCCCCATGGGAATGCCAAAGATAGCGCTGGCGAGGAACCCGCCGAGCAGAGCACCCACGACGCCGAGAACCAGGGTGATGAGCCATCCGCCACCCTGAGCGCCGGGAAGGATTGCCTTCGCGATGGCGCCGGCGATGAGTCCCAGAATGATCCAACCGATGATTGTCATGGTTTTGTCTCCAAACAGTCGTGATGTCGTCGTTCGAATCTCGAATGACGATGACACTCTGACAGCGCCCCGTTTGGGGGACAAGAGCCTTGACTCGGAGTGCGTCCCCTGTTATGAGACGGTTTGGCGGAAGAAGGGCACCTGATGCAGGGTAGAGCTATGACTCAGCAGCATCCCTGGTCCCGCTATGTCGCTCTGGGAGACTCATTCACGGAAGGCATCGGGGATCCGGAGCCGAAGAGCCCCGGTGGTAATCGCGGCTGGGCAGATCGGGTCGCCGAGGTGCTCAGCGAACAGACCGAGGATTTTGCCTACGCGAATCTCGCCATCCGCGGCAGGTTGCTTCGCCA
>JAYTTG010000518.1:0-3465 GCA_043745175.1 Microbacteriaceae bacterium | reverse complement strand
AGCGCCACGATCAGCAGGTGCACCACTATGGGGAGGCGGATGGCCTCGGCCGCGGCCCCGAGAGCGGCGCCGATCACCGTGCCGAAGCTGAAGAAGGCATGGAACACCGGCATGATCGATCGACCGATCACACGCTCGTTCACCGCACCCTGCAGGTTCATCGCGACGTCGCAGATCGAGAACATCGAGCCAAACACGATCAGCCCGATCATAACGATCGCGTAGCTCGGCCCGATTGACACCCCGAATCCGGCGACCGCAAAGCCGATGGCCCCGACGGTGAGCACCACGGCGATCGTGCGGCGAGCGCCGATGCGTGCGATCACATGGCTCGAGGCGAGCAGGCCGACGATCGAGCCAGCGGCTATGCCGAAGATGAGGATGCCCATCGACGACGTCGACACCTGGAGTGTCTGTTTCACCGCCGGGATGCGGGATGCCCAGCTCGCCATCGAGAGCCCACACAACCCGAAGATGACGAAGAGCGCATTGCGCCAGGCCACGACCTGCGGTCGGGACAGACCGGCGGAGGCTGGGTGAGCGAGAGCCACGGAGATCCTGGGACGTATCGAATCGATTCGATCGAACCGATTCGACTACGCTAACAAACCATGCATGTCGAGGCAACACCCGAGAAAGCGCGACCGAATCTCGCCGCGGTCGCCGCCCTCGCCGGAGTATCGCCGTCCACGGCATCCCTCGCCTTCAGCGGTTCCGGGCCGGTCTCGGCCGCCACCCGCACGCGCGTGCTGGCCGCCGCAGCCCAGCTCGACTACGCCGGGCCGGATCCGCGCGCCCAATCCTTGAGACGTGGGCGCTCCGGCATCATCGGGGTGGTGATCGAGGATCGCCTTCGTGACGCCTTCCGTGACCCGATGAACATCGCGATGCTCGACGGAATCGCTGACGAGACCGGATCCCTGGGGGCCGGCCTCCTGCTGCTCACCGAAAACGGTGAGGGTGCTGCGAGCATCCGCAACGCTCCGGTGGATGCCGTGGTGCTGATCGGGTGCAGCACCAGTTTCGCGGCTCAGGTGGCGATCTTTCGCCAGCGCGGGATCGCCCTGGTGGCGATCGAAGCCGAGCCGATGGATGACGTGCTCGCGATCGACCTGGACAACCGGCAGGCATCGCACACCCTCGCCAGGCACCTCGCCAGTCTCGGACATCGCCGAGTGGCAATGGTGACCCTTCCGCTGGACGCGGCTCGCACGCGAGGGGCTCTCACCGAGGCGGCCATCGAGGCAGCCACCGGCTACACCGCTCGCGAGCGCATCCGCGGTGTCCGCGAGGTCTTCGCCGGCAGCTCCGGAGTGAGTGCCGCGGTGAGCAGCATCGAGGAGGGGCTTGTTGCCGGCCTTGAGCTGCTCGCCGACCCTGGCACGCGTCCATCCGCGGTGATTGCCCAGAGCGATCTCCTTGCGGTGGGGGTGATCCGGGCGGCCGGGCAGCTCGGACTCGCGGTTCCTGCCGACCTGAGCATTGTGGGCTTCGACGGCGTGAAGCTCGACGGTCTCGCGCCCTACGACCTGACGACGATGGTGCAACCGGCTGTGGAAAAGGGACGAGCCGCGGGTCGCGGAGTGATCGCCCTGCTCAGCGGCGAACGTCCGCAGGCCGTCTCGTTCACTTCGCGCTTCCATCGGGGAACGACGACGGCGCCACCTCGGGTCACGTCATGAAGCTCACCATCCTCGGTACAGCAACGCCGTACCCCCGTCCCGACAATCCGTGCTCCGGGTATCTCGTGCAGCACGGCGACACCTCGATCTGGATGGATGCCGGCACCGGCACTCTCGCGGAGCTGCAGCGCCACATGCCCCTCGATCGTCTCGACGCGATTTGGATCTCTCATGCTCATGCCGACCACTCGGCGGACCTGCTCACCGCGTACTACGCTCTGCGATTCAGCGATCTGACGCTCACCCGACCACTGCCGCTGATCGGCCCCCCTGGCCTGGCCGATCGGCTGGTCGGCTTTCTCGGCCACCGGGCGGCGGCTGTGATTGCCGAGGTGTTCGAGGTCACGGAGATGCGCGGCTGGCAGGAACGCGGGATCGGTGAACTCGCCCTCAGCTGGGGACCGATGAATCACGGGATGCCCGCCTTCGGGTTGCGCGTGGAGGCCGGGGCGCGCGCGCTCGCCTATTCGGGCGACTCCGCCTACTGTGAAGGGCTGGTCGAGCTCGCCGAGGGCGCAGACCTGGTGTTGTGTGAGGCGGGGGCATCCGAGCATCCGCCCACAGGGGCAGTGCACTGCACACCAGAGGACGCCGCGCGCATCGCCCGCGAGGCAGGTGTCCAACGACTCGTACTCACCCACATCGGTGCGCCCAATGCCCTCGCACGGGCCCTCGCCGGGTTTCCCGAGGTCGAGCGTGCGCTGCCGGGCCAGTCGTTCACGATCTGACCTGGAGCGGTGACTTTTCAGTTCAGGATATTGATTGCACGGGAGATGACGAGGGCCAGCAGGATGAATCCGGTTATGGATTGGTAGCCCATTATCATCTTCGCCCGCACCGTGACCGGCATCGCGTCGGTCGGGCTGAAAGCCATCATGTTGGTTAGTGCGATGTAGAGGTAATCGAGGTAGACAGGTCGCCAGTTCGACTGACCGGTCTTCTCTTCGTTCTGCGGGAATCGAAAGTCGGCATCCGCGGTCTTCCAGGTGAGGTCATCTCGCCGAGCGACGGGTCCGCCCCGGTCCAACTCCCAGTAGACCAGACCGAATGCGATGATGCTGCTGACCCACACTTGGAGGGCTGTCAGAAGCACAGTGCCGCCGTTGGCGTGTCCGTTGAGCAGCTGCCTGATCGTCAGGATCATTGTTATCTGGTTCGCGACAGCCAGCAGAATGGCGAGCGCGATAGACAGCCACCTCGACCACGTCGTCTCCCGGGTGAACCGCCGCGGATTGAATGCGATGAGAGGGGTCATCAGAAGAACGCCGAGCACGGGGATGACCCAGGTCGGCAACAGTTGTACTTTCTCGGGGATGAGAAGGATGAGTACAAGATTCACGAGGGTGGCGATAACGACCGGGAGTCGGTGTTCGTGCCGATGAATGACAACGGGGCGGGGTTTCACGCCCTGAGTGTAGACGTCAGGGCTGCGGAGGGCCGCAGCATCGCCCCGGGTCATTGCCGAATTCATTCCGTGAATGGATGCTGGCGACATCCACTTGTCGTTCGGGGTCGATGCATATGCTCAGCCCACAATGCCCGAGCGTCCGGATCAGACACGCTCCCCTGTAAGGGGAGCCGACGCCGGTGAGCCGATTGTGTTCCCCCGATCCTCTCGCATAAACGGGTTCGGGCGATTCTTGAGGATCCTGGGCCCGGGAATCGTCACCGGCGCGGCTGACGATGACCCGTCGGGAATAGCCATCTACTCCCAGGCTGGCGCACAGTTCGCGTTTGGAACGTTGTGGACGATCCTTCTGACCCTCCCATTGATGATCGCCGT
>JAYTTG010000517.1:0-3471 GCA_043745175.1 Microbacteriaceae bacterium | reverse complement strand
CGAGGGTTCGGCTAGGTTGGTCTAATGACCTCCGCGGCCGCTCCGAAGGTGGTGCACGCACGGGCACCGGGCAAGATCAACGTGTTCCTCAAGGTCGGTGCCCTGCTCGATGATGGCTACCACGACCTGGCTACCGCCTTCCAGGCAGTCTCGCTGTATGAGGACATCAGGGCGACCGCCGCCGCTGATTTCTCCGTGACATTTTCCGGATCCATCGACACGTCGTCCCTTGCGACCGATGGCAGCAACCTCGCCATCAAGGCGGCGACCCTGCTCGCGCACCGCGCTGGCTATCGCAAAGGCGTGCATCTCGAGATCGAGAAGCATGTGCCGATCGCGGGCGGCATGGGAGGCGGATCGGCGGATGCCGCGGCCACCCTTCTCGCCTGTGACAGTCTCTGGGGCACTGATCTCAGTCGCGAGGACCTGCTCGAGCTTGCGACCCAGCTCGGCTCCGATGTGCCGTTCGCCTTCACGGGCGGCACGGCGATCGGCACCGGGCGCGGCGACCAGCTGAGTCCCGCGCTCGCCAAGGGGAGCTTCCAGTGGGTGCTCGCGCTCGCCGACTTCGGCATGAGCACTCCCCGTGTTTACAGCGAACTCGATCGCCACCGCGACCGGCACGCGCAGGACATCTTCCCTGCCACGACCCAGCCGCAGGTGGACGCCAATGTGCTGCAGGCCCTGCGGGCAGGGGATCCGCACATGCTGGCTGAGGTGCTGCACAACGACCTCCAGGCGCCTGCCCTGCACCTCGAGCCGCAACTCGGTGCGGTAATCGAGATCGGCGAAGAGAATGGCGCACTCGCCGGCATGATCTCGGGGTCGGGTCCGACGATTGCTTTCCTCGCGGTCGACCTCGATGCCGCGCTCGAACTGCAGATTGCGCTCAGCGCCGCCCGGCTGACGGTGGTGCGGGCGACCGGCCCCGTGCACGGGGCACGACTCGTCGGATCCTGAGCTCGGTTTAGCCCGGGCCGGGTTGTCCGTGTGCTTAACGTCATCCGGGCCCGAAACATCCGAATTTCTGATCTTGAACACGCCCTCCGGGCACATTCGAGTGTTGAACGCGCAGTCGGAGTGCTGCGGGCGTATTGAGCGCGACATCCAGCGAGACCGGCGAGGGCTGGGAGATGGCGTGGGCCGACGGTGCCGACTACGCAGAAAGGCCCGCTGCGCGACGCGCAGCGGGCCTTTCGTGAAGCGGGAAAAACTACTTGGCGATTACCGTAATGGTGGCGACACCGACGAGCAGCTGCGACTTGACGGCATCCGTCTTGAAGGTCTTGTTCAGCAGACCGGCGGCGTCAGCGGAGATGTGCACCGTTGTGCCGGTGAGGATGGCGTTGTTGCCGTCCATCTGGAGGGGCTTGAGGGTTCCACCGTAGAGGTTGAACAGGTCGACCTGGGTCGCGGCGGAGGTGCCGTTGACCGAGACGTCGCCCAGCAGGATGGACTTGCCCGGGTCGATGGTGAAGTTGGTCAGCTCGACCTTGGTCGCACCGGCGGTCAACGAGAAACCTGATCCCTCATGCTTGATCGTGCCCTGTACGTAGGGGCGCGTCTTTCCAGCCGGGTCGTAGTAGTCCACGTTTCCGCCGGTGATCGGGAAGTGCAGGCTGCCGGCGGTGAGCGTCGCGGTTCCGACAGTGCCGGGGGTGAGCCCGAGGGTGGTGAGAGCGGAAGCGAAGCCCGCGTCGAGCAGCACGGCGGTGTCGACGCCGGTGAGGCTGGGAATCGAGGCGAGCGGCTTCTGCATGGCGGGAGCGGCAGAGGCCTTTGCGCTGGACGAGGTGCCGCTGCTGGCGGGGCTCGAGCAGGCGGCGAGGCCAGCGACAAGGAGTCCGGCGGTGATGATGCCGACGGTTACTTTCTGGAACTTGCGCATGATGTGATCCTTAGGTTTTCGCTTGCCCTTGGTGACAAGCGGTTCTGGATATTGGTTCGGCTCCCCCCGTCAAAGGGTTTGGAATTGATTCGGGCTGTTATCGTTCCGTTATAGTTCCCAGCAAACGTCCAGCCAAAAACCCCGGAATCCCGGGGTATTCGAGCCACAGCGACCATGGGATCCGGCGCTTCGCTGCTCCCTCAGTGGATGCCGCGGCCGACATGCCGTCTGCCGCAGGCATCGGCTACGTGTGTGACACCCCACGCAGCAGGGCAAGCGGATGCCGCAGTCGCGCGCGCCCGACAGGACCGGTGCGGTACAGCGCTACTGCGACGATCACGACGATCGCGATCGCGATGGCCACTTGGGAGACCCCGTCGTTCGGGATGAGCAGCCGCACGGTTAGGGCGAGGGGAACGGCGAACCACTCCCATCGTCCACTCAGCGCGATGAACGGGACGAGCAGCAGGGCATACCAGGGGTATCGGGGCGAGACGATGAGCAGCGTGGTGCCGATCATGACGAGTTGTCCGAGCCATGGCGCATCCGGGTTCGTCTTCCACCACACGAGAACCGCGGTAATGAGCAGGAGCACTGCGGCGACTGCGAGCGATGCCGTTGTGGGCACGAACAGGGTGAGCAGGGTGAATCGACTGCCGTTGTTGTACCCCTCTTCGGACAGGTATCCCGGCAAATATCCAAGAACCGCGATGCCGGTTGTGATGAGGTAGGGAATGTAGAGCACGGAGAAGGTGACGATTGAGGCTACTATCACCTTCCACGGTTGCCGCCGGAGCAGGGCGGGGGCAGCGATCACGGGAATGAGTTTGACGGCGATCGCCGCACCGAGCGCGATTCCCCCTCGAAAGCGGAGGCCCCGGGAGACCAGCAGGGTCGCCATGAGCACGAGCAGCGTGCCGAGGATGTCGATATGCGAGTTGGCGATCGCCTCGGTGGCGACAATCGGGCTCCATCCCCACAGGGCCGCCCAGCGCGGGTCGAGGTTGCGACGACACAGCGCCACGATGAGCATGGCGGTGATAGCGAGGCTCATCAGCAGCCCGGTGAGCTGCAGTGGCCAGTATTCTGCCGTCGGTCCGGTAATGAATCGCACTGTCGCGAAGAAGATTTCGGCGGCGGCCGGGTAGATAGTCGGCACCTTCGGGCGGTTGAGGGCCGAACACAGTGGCACTCCGCCCGGCAGGGAGGAGGTCGGGTCCGCACGCGGGTCGAGGCACCGGTGGGTGCCGTCGGCATTCTCGAGCGGGGTGGGGAATAGCCAGTCCGGGCGCAGAGCGCCGAGCGCGTCATCCACCGGAACATACCGATAGGGCGAGATGCCGGCATTCTGCACGATGCCGTCCCAGGCGTATCGCGCCGAGTCGGTGCTCGTGTTCGGCGGCCCGGCCATCGCCGCGCCGCCGATCAATGCCGAGCCCATGAGGATGATCGCGATCGCCGATCGAGTCGGTACCGAGCGAACGGCTAGGATCGCCAGCGCGAAGAGTGCCCAGAGGGCAATGGTGCACGCGATGAGCGCGGTGGGGTTGGCCCGGTCGAAATAGCCGAGAGCAGCCACGGAG
>JAYTTG010000516.1:0-3480 GCA_043745175.1 Microbacteriaceae bacterium | reverse complement strand
AGAGCGGATGGGGCAGCCGGACGTCATCCCAGCCGAGATTTGCGAACACGTTCTGGGAGATATCGCTCACCGATTGCCCCGTCACCAGCGCCAGCGTGAAGGTCGAATTCACCAGTGCGCGACCATACTCCGTCTGGGCGGCATAGTGGTGGTCGACGTGCACCGGGGCAGTGTTCTGGGTGAGCAGGGTGAACCAGCTGTTGTCGGTCTGGGAGATCGTGCGGCCGAGTGCATGCCGATAGACGTCGCCGACCGTGAAATCCTCGAAAAACCGGCCGTGCCAACTGGGGATCGAGTTCATGACAGCTCTTCTCGCTCATCGATACATTGAGAGGGGGGGCACAGCTCAAAACAGCAGCTGCACCAGTTGGCGCGACGCCTGCAGATGATTTCGCATCGCTTTTTCCGCGCGGATCGGGTCATGGCTTTCCAGCGCGGCGAGAAGATCCGCATGCGACAGCATCGCCTCCGGCTTGGCGGGGCGGTGCTTCCAGTAGAGGCGCCAGAAACGGAGCGAATGGAGCAGGAGCCGGTCGGCGGCATCCTGCAGCAGGGGATTCCGGATCATGTGCACGAGGAAGGTGTGAACGGCGTGATCGTCCCGCAGGAACTGTTCAAAATCGGAGCTGGAACGCGCCTCGTCGACGGTCGCGACGAGTGATCTGAGGTTCTGTAGATCCTGTTCGGTGGCTCGCGAGGCCGCAATGAAGGCAACGCCACACTCGATTGCTTCACGTGCCTCGAACATGTCGAGCACATCATCGAGAGCGAGGGGCGTGACGATGATCCCGCGCCGCGGCACGATCGTGATGAAGCGGTCCTTTGCCAGTCGGGCGAGCGCTTCTCGGACCGGCATGCGCCCGAGTCCGAGCTGGGTCGCCAGCGACAGCTCATTCACGAAGGCACCGGGTTCGAGCCGCAGGTCCAGCACCATTTCCTGGAGGCGCCCATAGGCGACGTCACTGGCTCTCTCGGCAACCACGGGGTGATCCCTTCGTTGATCGGCGATCGGTTCGAGTGCCACTCTCTCACATCGCGTGACGCGGCCAGCCTCCGGTATCGCAGGAAGCCAAATTGCAAACACTAGAAAGATACTAAAACTGCTCAATGGGTTGCGGCGTGAAATACTGGTGATATATAACTGATTTGTCTTGGTTCCACGAAACCCCATCCGAAGGAGTATGGACGAATGACCGATCCGCAGCACGCAGTCACCCCGAAGAAGAAAACCCATCGCCTGCAAGGCGGAGTGCTCACGATCCCCAATGCCATCGCCCTGTCCGCGGCCGCGATGGCCCCGGTGCTCGCGGTTGTCCTCAACGCTCCGGCTGCCGCGGCCGCCGCCGGAGCCGCGCTACCGCTGTCATTCCTCATCGCATTCGTCGCGGCAGCTCTCGTGGGAAATACGGTTGTGCAGTTCTCCCGCAAGCTTCCCTCGGCCGGGTCGTTCTATACGTTCAACTCCAAGGGCCTGGGGCCGGCGGCAGGATTTTTCACGGGTTGGTTGTTCTGGATCGGGTATGCCATTTTGGCCCCCGGTCTCTTCAGCGCGTTCGGTGCGTTCGTGCACGACTACGTTCTCGCCACCTTCGGGGCAGACATCCAGTGGTGGCTGTTCAGCCTGGCGGCAATGGCTATCGTGTTGGGGTTGTCGCTTCGCAGCATCAAAGCGTCGGTTAACCTCGACCTGACCTTGCTCGTCATTGAGGTCGTCGTATTCCTCATCCTCGGCATCGCCGCGATCGCAACGGCCGGACCGGGCAACACCGCCTCGGTATTCCTGGTGTCTTCGTCGCCCACCGGCTTCACCGGTGTCGGTCTCGGGGTGGTGTTCGGCCTGCTGTCGTTCATCGGTTTTGACGCCGCGGCAACCCTCGGCGAAGAAACACGCAACCCGCGGCGCAGCATTCCGCTCGCCGTCACCGGCGCGCTCGGAGCCGTCGGGATTTTCTATGTGCTGATGATGTACGCGCTCACGGCGGGCTACCGCCTCAACGATCCAGCCCAGCTGGCCGGCTTCCTCAAGGACTCAAATCCATTCGTCACGCTCGGGCAGCATGTGACGCCGTGGCTGTTGCAGCCGATCGAACTCGCCGCGATCGCGGGCATCTTCAGTTGCTTCCTTGCTATCCACACCACGACCACCCGCGTCATGTTCTCGATGGGACGCGATCGCATCCTGCCGGCCTCGCTCGGAGAGGTGCATAACCGCTGGTTCTCGCCGCACCGTGCGATCGTCGCGCAGACCGTGTTCACCCTGGTCATCGGCCTCGGCGTTGGCGCCTGGCTCGGGCCGGGAGCGACGGGAGCCTACGGATTCACCGGCGCCATCGGCACAATCGCCATCGTGCTCGTCTACATCCTCAGCAACATCGCACTCATCCGCTACTTCTGGCGCAAGCCAGAGCGGAAAGTGCTCACGCACATCGTGTTCCCGATCCTTGGCATCCTTGGACTCGCCTATCCGCTGTATTCAGTCAGCGCTCCCGGGCAGGCGTTCCCGTACAACCTTGTGCCGATAATCGTTCTGGTCTGGATCGTCGCCGGCGCCGTTCTTTTCTTCTACTACCGTGCGAAGTCACCGGAGAAGATTGCCGCTCTCGGCGCGTTCGTGGCCGAGGACGACCTCCCTCTCGGTGAGCAGCACGAGCAACTCCTCACGACGCGGGCGACCTCGGTGCAACATCCGACCATCGCCGAGGAGGCTGCTGTTCACCCGGAGATCGACGAGGGCAAGGAGTGATCGAGGTAGACGGGAAAAACGTCTTCACCGAGCTCGCCGAGCTGGTAGACCCGCCGCACACCGCGCTGCTGCTGATCGACATGCAGCGTGATTTCATCGAACCTGATGGATTGTTTGGCACCCTTGGTATCGACCTGTCGATGTATGCGACAGCGCGACCTCGTTTGGGAACGCTGCTCGCAGCGGCACGCCGGAGTGGCATCCTGGTCATCCATATCCAAAACACCGCGCTTCCCGGTCGGATGAGCGACTCGCCGGCGCAGATTCATTTCAACCTCAGGATGCACGAGTCAGCGCGTCGCGACGGGCCACCGTTGCGCTACACGATTCCGGGAACCCCCGGCCATGCCTTCGCGGACGGCTTCGAGCCGGGTGAAGACGAACTGGTAGTGCGAAAGTACCGGTCAAGTGGATTCTGGGGAACCAACCTGCAGATGCTGCTTCGCAGCAACGGCATCGAGACCGTTGTCGTCGGCGGATGTACGACCGAAGGGTGCGTGGAGTCGACCGCGAGGGACGCCATGTTCAACGATTTCTACGTCGTCGTGCCCGAGGACTGCGTGGCGAGTGACGACCGGGCGCAGCACGAGGCATCGATGCTGCTGATGCGTCACCGGTTCGACTTGGCTTCGGGTGACGAGATCGGGCGGGTCTGGGACGACAGGGGCATCCGCCCGCGCAAAACCGACCGACAGAAGACTGACCGGCAGAACAGGGAGCAGTCATGGGCAAGTTAG
>JAYTTG010000515.1:0-3481 GCA_043745175.1 Microbacteriaceae bacterium | reverse complement strand
CGCCACATCGGGCACGCGATTGGATGGTGGGCCGGGCGAGCGGAACCTGCCGAAGATCCGATCGCTGCGAAATTCGAGATAGGCCGATAGATCATTTCCTGTGAGGTGACAACACGCCCGGTCACGCGTAAGATGTGTGACATATTACAGGGGGTGCCGTGTTCGACGTCGTGGTCATCGGAGCGGGAATAGTCGGAGCGGCCTGCGCTCGGAAACTCGCCATGCTCGATCGAAGCGTCCTGGTCATCGATAGCGGAGCAACTGCCGGAGGAACGAGTTCACAGGGGGAGGGCAACCTGCTGCTGTCGGATAAGGCACCCGGCCCAGAACTCCTCCTTGCCCAATACGCCAGACGGCTCTGGCCACAACTCGCTTGCGACCTGGCTGACGAACTCGGACGAGAATTCCCATCGATCGAGTTCGACCCGAAGGGTGGTCTTGTCGTCTCGACAACAGAGACGGGGGCATCCCCGCTTCTCGCGTTTGCGGCCTCCCAGCGTGCCGCCGGTGTCGATGCCCGATCGATTTCGATCGCCGAGGCCCTCGACCATGAACCCGACCTCAACCCCGCCATCAGCGCCGCCGTCTTTTATCCGGAGGACGCCCAGGTGCAACCGGCGATAGCTACGGAGGCGCTGCTGGCATCGGCTCGCCTGCATGGCGTAGAAGTCCGACAGGGAGTGGAGGCGACCGGAATCATGGTGGACGGTTCGGGCGTGATCGTCGGGGTTCGCACCGCTCGGGGAGATATTCCGTGCGGTGCCGTCGTCATTGCGGCCGGCCCGTGGTCGGCTCGCGTTGCTCGCAGTTTCGGGCTGCTCGTTCCGATTCGTCCGCGCCGCGGCATGGTGCTCGTGACGAGCCGCATGCCTCATCGCATCTTCCACAAGGTCTATGACGCAGACTATGTTGGGGCGGTCGAGTCGGGTGACGTGGCACTGCAGACCTCGAGCGTGGTCGAGTCAACGGCCGCCGGCACCGTGCTGATCGGTTCGTCCCGGGAGCAGATCGGCTTCGACGATCGGCTCAACGTCGATGTGCTTCGCCAGCTCGCGTCCAAGGCGCTCCGCCTTTTCCCGTTCTTACACGAACTGTCCGTCATGCGGGCGTACGGCGGATTCCGGCCGTACATGCCCGACCACCTTCCTTTGATCTCTGCTGATCTTCGGATGCCCGGACTCTGGCACGCGACCGGCCACGAGGGCGCCGGGATCGGGCTCTCGATCGCCACCGCTGAGATGATCGGCGCTGCGATGACCGGAACCTTCGCTGAAATCGATGCGTCCCCCTTCTCCCTGGAGCGGGCTTCGCTCGCTCCATTCCTGGTTGAGGCGGCCTGAGATGGTGTCGCGTGCCCTTCCGCCGGAGAACGATCCGATCCGACCGGGCGAGGGCACGTCTATAGGTATCACCGTTGATGGCAAGCCAACAATCGGGTTGGGAGGCCAGACCATCGCCGCAATAATGATGGCCGGAGGTCGACTCTCCTGGCGCCGGAGTTCAGGCGCAAGCGAACCACGCGGGCTGTTCTGTGGCATCGGTATCTGCTTTGACTGTCTCGTCATCGTGAACGGCGAACGAGATGTGCGCGCGTGCCAGCGCCGAGCAGTCAACGGAGATGCCATCGAATTCCAGCACGACGAACTTCCGGGCGAGGCCAGATAATGCAGGTATTGGTGATTGGTGCGGGACCCGCCGGTCTCGCTGCGGCGACGGCGGCGAGCACTCTCGGTGCCGATGTCACCGTGCTCGATTCTTCCTATGACCTCGGCGGACAGTACTGGCGCCACCTGCCATCGACCCGCCCGACGGCCAGCGAAGGCATTCTGCACCACGGGTTCGAGCGGTTCCGAGAACTCCGCGAGCGGCTGGAAAACGACTCTCACGTGCGGATCCTTACCCTCAGCCAGGTCTGGGCGATCGAACGGAATCCTGATACCCGGAATGCTGATGACTCGAGTGTCCACGGCCGGTGGCGGGTGCACGTGCTGCAGGGGGTGCCCGACGGTCACGATCGTCTTGCTCTGACGATCATCCCGGACGCGATCGTCTTCGCGACCGGTGCCCACGATCGAACGCTCCCGTTCGCCGGCTGGCAGCTGCCCGGGGTGTTCTCGGCCGGCGCCGCACAGGCCATGGCGAAGGGTGAACGGGTAGCGGTCGGATCTCGGGTCGTGGTGTCAGGTGCAGGTCCGTTCCTGCTTCCCGTCGCGGCATCCCTCGTCCAGGCCGGGGCGAAGGTGCTCGGCGTGTATGAGGCGTCGACTATTTCCCGACTGGCCTCCGGTTGGCTCCCGCGCCCCTGGCAGCTGCTCGGCGCATCCGGTAAGGCGGCCGAACTCGCGGGCTACGTCGGCAACCATCTGCGCAACCGCATCCCGTATCGCACCGGGCGGGCCGTGATCGCCGCAGAGGGAGACGGGCGGGTCGAGCGCGTGGTCATTGCGAGGCTCGATGCCAACTGGGCTCCCATCGTCGGCAGTTCGCGAACAATTGAGGCAGATGCTGTGTGCATCGGGCACGGGTTCACCCCACGGCTCGAACTGCCGATCGCCGTCGGATGTGCCCTCTCCGCGGAGCGATTCGTGACCGTCGACCACCGCCAGGCCACGTCTTCACCCGGCGTCTTCGCCGCCGGCGAGATCACCGGAATCGGGGGAGTGGATGCCGCGCTGGTCGAGGGATCGATCGCCGGCCACTCTGCGGTGGGAGGCTCCGATGAGGATGCCGCGATGAGCCGGCAGCGTCGAATCCGCACCGCCTCCACCCGGTTCGCCGCCCGGATCGAAGCAGCACACGGGATCCGGCCCGGCTGGTCGCAGTGGCTGACGCCGGACACACTCATCTGCCGGTGCGAGGAGGTCAGCTATGGGCGGTTGTGCGACGCCTCCGCCCACACCGGCAGCGCGGGCCTGCGCTCGCTCAAATTGAGTACTCGAGCGGGACTCGGTATCTGTCAGGGTCGTGTCTGCGGTCGAACCGTCGAGGACCTGCTCGGGCGACTGGCCGCCGATGGCCTGATCGACACGACGTCGACCGACCGACGGCCGATCGTGTCACCCATCCGTCTCGGCGAGCTCGCGGGCGGCATGGTCGTGTTGCCGGTACCTCCACCGCCCAGTAACTCCAAAGAAAGGGAATGATGTCGAAAAAACCGATAGACCTCGGCGGTGTCATCGTCGCCACGGCACTGCCATACAAGGAGGACGCGGCTGCGGCCGCGGGACTGGCGGTCGACTACGACCGGTTCGCAGAACACTGCAACTGGTTGATCGAGAATGGGTGTCACGGGGTCGGGCCGAACGGCTCGCTCGGCGAGTACTCCTCACTCACCGATGAGGAACGACGCACCGTCATCAAAGTCGCTGTCGATGCTGTCGGTGGACGTGGCCTCGTTGTCGCTGGCGTGCACGGCGTCGGCTGGCACCAGTCGGTCAGATGGACGGAGCTCGCGGCGGAAGACGGAGCGGATGCCGTACTT
>JAYTTG010000514.1:0-13043 GCA_043745175.1 Microbacteriaceae bacterium | reverse complement strand
TTGGCAAGCAGCCGCTCCGAGTCGGCGAGCTCCGACGGCTTGAGCCGGATCGCCTGGCGGACAGTGAGCTTTTCGGCCTGTCCTGCTGCGATCTCCACCCCGGCTTTCGCGTTGATTCGCGCGGCACTCGCTACATTGCTGACCACCCGCGCGGCCGCTCCCATGCCCACGACGGCCAGAACGGCCCCCGCGATGCTGATGATCGCCTCCGTCCAGGAGCGATCACCGGTGGCGGCGAGCACGATGTTGCCGATGGCGTTGACCACGGCCGCGATTCCCGCCACGAGCAGAAACACGGCGGCGAGCGCCTGGCCAATCACCGGAATCCAACAGACGAGCAGAGCGAGAACTCCGGCTATCGACGAGACCCAGCCCGCGACATCCGTGATCACCGACAGCAGGTCCTTGCCCCAGTTATCCCACCAGCTGTCCTTGAGGCCGTCGTGCTTCGTGATGACATGGATGTCGTCGATGGCCGACTGCGCCGCCCGGTCCCGCGCCGACATGGCGTCGTGCACACGGCCCTGCGCGTTCGCGAGGTGAGTGTTGGCTCCCGCGGCATCCGAGTCGAGGCCGTCTGCCAAGTTCGTGTAGCGGAGGGCCTGCTGAGGGTCGTGTTCATCAGCGGCGAGTCTCAGGTAGTGCTGCTTGTCGTTGGAGGCCGAGTCCGCCGCCAAGCGGGCGGAGCGGGCGAGAGTGAGGGCCTCCGCGGATTCCCGTTGAGCGGCCTCGAGCGCCGGGGCGTACCGGCTGAGGGCATCCCCGGTCGCCCGATAGCGCGCCTCCGCCTTGCCGATGTTGTCGGCGACCTTTGCGGATGTCTCGATGAGCGCATCGACGGATTGCGACACCACGGCGGAGCCGAGGTCGAGAGTGCGCAACTTGCGTTCGGCGTCTTTGATCGCGTCGGCGACCGCGAGATAGTCGCGCCCGCCGGAGAACACGATCCCGGGTTCGCCGGGTACCGGATCGGATCCGAGGTCGAGCGCACTCCAGTCCGACGGCCTCATCGAGCGCCCGCCGGGGTGGCCGGCGTTGCCGGGGTATCCGTCAGCGCCTTTCCGAGCTGCTGGTCGGTCTGTTCGAAGGCGTCGGCGATCGCAATCGAGGTCTTGGAGAGGGTGTCGATATCGTCGACCATGGCCTCGCGCGTGTCGTCCCACTCGTGGGCGAAATCCTTCACGGCCTCTTCGAGTCCGGAATGACCGACGGCTCCGGCGATCCGATCACTTCGCGTGTTGGCGTCCCGGAATTCCGTCGCGATCGACGAGAGGTGACTGCCGAGGTCGCGCACATCCGCGGGGTTGAGGCTGAGATCCGCCACTGGGTCCTTTCCGATCAGCATGCATCAGAAGAATACGGGCTGGCGCCGGACCGGTCGATGGAGAGGACTATCCATGCTCGGGGAGTCGGCGCTGCCAATCGGCCAGCCGAGGCCGAAATCCATGCAACTCGCGCCGACACGCTGCCGGGCGAGTTCGCCGGCGGTGAGTCGTCGAGTTCTGCATGGATTTCTCGCAGGGGATCTTCGCGGGGGAGTCGCACTGAAGGGTGCCTCTGCTTTGATCGGCGCTGATTCCGCCGAGTCCCTACGCGGCAGGAGGGGTGTTGCCGGTACCGCCGCGGCGTGAGCGCGTGCGGCGACGGCGCGTGGACGGGGTGCCGTCGTGCGTGCCTCCGCCTTCGGCGCTCTCGCGCACGACATTGGTCGAGCCCTCGGTGCGTTCGCGCGGAGGGCGTCCACCGCCGGTGCGTCCGGTGCCACCGTGGTCGCCGGAACGACCACCGCGGTCCCCGGTGTGGCTGCGGTCTCCGCCACCATCACGCCCAGCACTCGAGCGACCGCCGCGGTCGCTGTCGGCGGGACGGGGTTCGCGTGCCCGAACTGGTCCGGCGGACGCGAGGCGCCCCTTTGTGCCTTCCGGGATGTCGAGGTCGGTGAAGAGGTGTGGCGACGAGGAGTAGGTTTCAACCGGCTCCGGCTGGCCCATGTCGAGAGCCCTGTTGATGGCGGCCCACTTGTGCATGTCGTCCCAGTCGACAAAGGTTACGGCGATGCCGGTCTTGCCCGCGCGCCCGGTGCGCCCGGCGCGGTGAAGGTACGTGTCGTCGTCGTCCGGAATGGTGTGGTTGATCACGTGAGTCACGTCGTTGACATCGATGCCACGAGCCGCGACATCCGTAGCGATGAGGATGTCCTTCTTACCGGCCTTGAACGCGGCCATCGCGCGCTCGCGCTGCTCTTGGTTGAGGTCGCCGTGCACGGCGGCGGCATTGAAGCCACGGTCGTTGAGCTCTTCGACGAGTTTGGCTGCGGCTCGCTTCGTTCGAGTGAACACGACGGTCTTGCCGCGGCCCTCGGCCTGCAGGATGCGGGCGATGACCTCGTCCTTGTCCATCGAGTGGGCGCGGTAGACGACGTGCTTGATATTGGCCTGCGTGCGGCCCTCATCCGGATCCGTCGCGCGGATGTGGATGGGTCGGTTCATGAAGCGACGTGCGAGCGCGACAATCGGGCCGGGCATCGTTGCGGAGAACAACATGGTGTGACGGGTGGGGGAGGTCTGGGCAAAGAGCTTCTCGATGTCGGAGAGGAATCCGAGGTCGAGCATCTTGTCGGCCTCGTCGAGCACCATTACCTTGACGTCTTTGAGTGAGAGCATCCGCTGACTCGCGAGGTCGAGAAGGCGGCCGGGGGTTCCGACGACAACCTGCGCGCCCGCCTTGAGCTGCTCGACCTGACCCTCGTAGGCCTTGCCGCCGTAAATCGCGGCGACCCGCGTGCCGCGATTGGATGCTGCAAGGGTGAGGTCTTCGGCAACCTGAACGCACAGCTCGCGGGTCGGCACCACAACGAGCGCCTTGACGCCGGGCTCGGGGTTTAGGCCGAGAGATTGCAGCAGGGGCAGACCGAAGCCGAGCGTTTTGCCCGTGCCGGTCTTGGCCTGGCCGATGATGTCCTGGCCAGCGAGTCCCATGGGGATCGTCTGCACCTGGATCGGAAAAGGTTCGACGATGCCCTTGGTGGCGAGTGCGTCGACCATATCCTGGTCAATATTGAGATCTGAAAAAGTTGTAATGATGAATGCCCTGTCTGCAAGCGGCTACGCCCGCTTTGACCTGGGGCGTGCTGAGCCTCCACCAGAAATGGGAGGCCTTACGTGTAGTTTAGCCGCCCACTACTTCGGAGCGGTTTTCGGGGCGGCCAGCGGCCTGTCGCGGATAGGCTGTGCCCGTGGCCTTCTTGTTTTCCCGACGCCCTCGGCGCACTAACGTCCCCCGGTTGAAGCCGCGGCGCGAGTCCGTTGCGCAGGTCGATCGCGTCGATCTCGCCGAATTGACCCCGGAGCTGCTTCCCTATCTTGGACAGGCCGCCTATGTGCAATTGGCGCTTTTCGAGACTCTCGGCCACGCCGTGAGCGTTGCGCCAACAGCGGCATCAAAAGTCGCGGTCAGCAGGGTCGCGGCATTATCGCTGGCGAAGCACCACGGCCTCGCCGCGGAGATCAAAAGGCTCGGACATGAACCGGGACCCACCATGGCACCGTTTGCCGCCCGAATCGATGAGTACGCCCGAATCACCCTCGGGGCGGACTGGTACGAGATGCTCGTGACCGCGTATCTCACTTCCGGGCTTCTCGGCGACTTCCAGCGTCAACTCGCGTCCGGCCTTCAGGCGGACGCGAGGGCACGCATCATCCCGCTGCTGTCAAGCGACGACGGCCATGCCCTGCTTATCGACGAGCTGCGATCGGCCATCGACGCCAACCCACGGCTCGCCTCACGGCTGGCCATGTGGGGTCGTCGTCTCGTGGGGGACACCCTGCTCATTGCTCGGTCATCCCTCGCGAATGTGGGTCACTCCCGTCGCGATGAAGCCCGCCTTGAGCCGGTTTTCACCGAACTCATCGCCGCTCACACGCGCCGAATGGATGCGCTCGGCCTGACCGCCTGACGGCCTGACCGCCTGACCGCCTGAGCTGTGCGGGCACGTCGGCCGACTGCGTCACTCGATCTGTTCGGCCAGGGCGACGATGATGCCCGCGGGCCCGCCGAGGTAACAGAGCCGGAAGCTGCTCTCTCGTACTTCGCCACCTCTCCGAGGAGTTCGGCGCCGTGGGCGCGGAGACGGTCGACTGTGCCGTCAATGTCGTCAACCGCGAACATGATGCGATGCAGGCCCAGAGTGTTGGGCGGCGGGTTCTCCGGCTCGGTGGCCTCAGCGACGGGGGAGTGGTACCTGGTCAACTCCACCGCGCTATGACCGTCAGGGGTGCGCATCATCGCGATCTCGCTAAGGATGCCGCCGAGCCCAACCGTGAGATCCGCCCACGGTCCCTCGATCTCCGCCCGGCCATCCAGCTCCAAGCCCAGTTCGGCGAAGAAGGCGACTGCCGCATGGAGATCATCGACGACGATGGCGACATTGTCCATTCGCTGAATTGTCATGTGGCCGATCATAGTGAGCGCAACCGGCCAGCGAGCAGTGCGCTGCTAGTCGTAAATGACCGCGAGGTGCCGGCGTTGCAGGTCGGTCAGGCAGCCACCTATCGCCTTTAGTCGATCGAGGGCGTGTCCCACCCAACCCTCGAGCTCACCCACGATCTCCACTGGCTCCCGCACGCGGTATGAGCGGATCGGATTGCCGGGGAACTTCTTGTGCGTGACGTTGGGGTCGTCGGTCGACGGTTCCTTCGGCGAGTGGCTTCAGGCGCGGCTGAGCGACGAGAGTAGTTCCGCGTCGCTGGCCCTGCGCTGACGACCGAGGATCGCACTGGCGAGAGCGGCGACAATGCCCGCCGCCGCCAGGCTAGCCACCCAGATCCAGCCGCCGTCAAACTTCCATCCCATCCAGGTGAGTGCGGCCCAGACGACGGATGCCGCGATCGCGCCGATCGCGGGAACGAGCAATACACCATGCGTGTCGCGCTTGGGCAGCCCGTATCGCGCGGCGAGACCGAGGACGACACCGCCGAGCGTCACGAAGAGGAGCTCCATTGGTCAGGCCACGAAGCCGACGCGGCGAGACTCTTCCGACCCGATCTCGAGGTAGCCGAAGGTCGCGACGGGAACGATGTAAACGTTGCCCTTCTGGTCGACGAGCTTGAAGAATTTGGAGTCTGAGGAGAGGGCCGAGATGACGATGCCCTCGACTTCCGCCGACGACTGCGATGATTCGAGGTTGATCTCGCGGGGGCTGTTGGTAATGCCGATTCTTATGTCCACTCGCTCAGATTACGACAGTTGTTGCTCCGCAAATCTCCCCGTTCTCTGTGGGCGCAACCGAACACCCTACGCAGGGCGGTGTCGCCGGCTCACGCTACGTTGGGGCCATGGCGATCACGGGGTTCCGGCGGGAGGTGTTGTCGCCCTCACGTGCACAACCCCGTGAGCTCGATGCGTCACAGCGGGCCGTACTCGACCTCGCCGACGAATGCTCTGCCGCGATCATCGGGGCGCCAGGGTCGGGAAAAACCGCGACCCTTATCGAGCTGGTGGCCCACCGCGTGGAGCAGCGGGGCTTTGCGCCGGAGGAACTTCTCGTGCTCACGTCGAGCCGCACGACGGCGACCCGGCTGCGGGACATCCTTGCCTTGCGACTCACGGTGCCGACCAACGGGCCCATCGCCCGCACGGTCAACTCGCTGGCCTTCGAGATCGTCGGAAATGCCGCCCGCGCCGCCGGTGTCGAAGCTCCTCGGCTCGCGACCGGCGGCGACCAGGACAGCGACATCGCCCAGCTCATCGACGGACACCTCGAAGACGGATCGGGCCCGACCTGGCCAGAACAGGTCGCGCCAGGAGTGCGCCGACTGCGCGGATTCCGCACTGAGCTTCGCGAACTGCTCGGGCGCTCCACGGAATACGGGGTCACTCCCGAACGCCTTCGCGGTCTCGGTGCTGACCGTGACCGGCCGGAATGGGTCGCTGCGGCCGACTTCTTCACCGACTACTTCTCGGTTGTCAGCAGTTCCCGCTCCACCCAGCTCGACTCGACCGAGCTCGTGCAGTTCGCGATCGCGGCGCTCGGGCGGGGAGAGGGCGGAGAATCCGTCGACCGTCTGCGTCTCGTGATCGTGGACGACCTGCAGGAGGCGACTCGATCGACCATCGGGTTACTCGCCGCCCTCGCCGACCGAGGTGTCTCCGTGATCGCATTCGGCGACCCGGATGTTGCGGCCAACGCCTTCCGCGGGGGAGAGCCCGACGCCCTCGCCCGGCTCGGGGTTCTGCTCGCCCTCCCGAGTCTCGCCACCCTCGCTCTTTCCACGGTGCACCGCCAGGGCGAGATACTGCGCGGTTTCACCCGCAGGATCACGGAACGCATCGGCACGGCGGGTGTGTTCGGGCAGCGGGAGGCGCAGGCCGCGACCGCTGCCGATGACGTTCCTGCTGGCTCGCCGGATTTCGCCCCCGTGCTCACGGTCCTCGCCGAGAGCCCGGCGCGCCAGTGGGCGTGCATCGCGCGCCAACTGCGCGAACGTCACCTGCTCGGTGGCATCGCCTGGAACCGGATGGCCGTCATCGTGCGCAGCGGATCGCAGGTGCCCCAGATTGCGCGGGCGCTCGCTCTCGCGGAGGTGCCGACCCGCACTGCGGTCGGTGGACGGGCGCTGCGCGACGACCATGCCGCTCGCGCGCTCCTCACGGTGGTGGATGTGGGGGTCGGGCGCACCCCACTAGACCCGGCGATCGCCGCGGACCTCCTGCTCGGACCGTTCGGTGGCCTCGACAAACTCGCTCTGCGTCGGGTGCGCCTCGCCCTCCGCGCCGAGGAACTGGCCGGAGGAGGCCATCGATCCAGTGACGAGCTGCTCGTCGAGGCGCTCGAGGCGCCGGGGAGGTTCGCCACTATCGACCACCGGGTCGGGCGTAACGCCGATCGCCTTGCCCGCACTCTCGATGCCATCGGGGTCGCGGCATCAGATGGTGCAACCATCGAGGAACTGCTCTGGCTGGCCTGGGACCGCAGCGGTCTCGCCCCGGAATGGTTTTCCCGTGCCACCAGCGTCGGCATTGCGGCCGACGAAGCGAATCGCGATCTCGACGGCGTTGTCGCGCTCTTCACGGCGGCAAAGCGCTTTGTTGAGCGCCAGCCCGGCACCGCCGCGGGGATTTTCCTCGACGGAGTGCTCGACGCAGAGGTACCGGAAGACACGCTCTCGCCGCAATCCCTGTCAGACGCGGTGCTCGTCACCACTGCCTCCGGCACGGTCGGGCTGGAGTTTGAGATCGTGGTCATCGCCGCCCTACAGGATGGGGTCTGGCCGAACCTGCGCCTGCGCGGGTCGCTGCTCTACCCACAGGAGCTGGTGCGCGTGATGACCGGGCTCGGCGATGTTGTTCTCGACGAACGGCGACAGGTGCGTGACGACGAGCTGCGGATGTTCGCGCTCGCCGTCTCCCGCGCGCGCCGGCAGGTCATCCTCGCCGCCGTCGACAACGAGGACGAATCCCCGAGCGTGCTGTTCTCGCTCGCCCCGACCGATGCGCCGGTGGTCGACACTGCGGCCCTCCGACCGCTGTCGCTTCGCGCACTGACCGGCCGCCTGCGACGGGAACTCGTGCAGGAGAGGCGCACCGGAGCCGAGCGGGCGGCCGCCGCATCCGCCCTCGCGCGCCTTGCTCTCGAACGGATTCCCGGCGCCGATCCCGAGGACTGGCACGGGCTGGTGAATGTATCGACGACCGACCCCGTCTTCGCGGATGACGAGCAGGTGCCGGTCTCACCGTCGCGACTCGAGGCCTTCGAGGACTCCCCGGTGGACTGGTTCATCGACTCCGTCTCCGGCACCCAGTCGAGCACCGCGATGGGGCTCGGCACCATCGTGCACTGGGCGATGGAGACGGCAACCGATTCGACCGTTGAGGCGGTGTGGGGAGCGATCGAAGCGCGGTGGAACGAGCTCGCGTTCGAGTCTCCCTGGCTCGCCGAGCAGCAGAAACGGGCCGCCCGGGTGCTTGCGGCGGGCGTGGCCGAGTATCTCGCAGACTTCGCCCGAGAGGGCAAGACGCTCGTCGGTGCCGAGAGTCGCTTCTCGATCGACCTCGACCGTGCCACCGTCAACGGCTCGATCGATCGGGTGGAGCGCGCGCCCGACGGCTCCGTGGTGATCGTAGACCTCAAGACGGGCACTCCGATTGTGACGCAGCCGAAGATCGACGCGCATCCGCAGCTCGGCACGTATCAACTCGCCTACGTTCAGGGCGTGCTTGACGAGTTTCTCGACGAACTCGGGCAACACAGGTCCGGCGGTGCGAAGCTGCTCTTCGTCAAGAAGGGTACGCGCGGCAAGCTCTATCGCGAGGGCAGCCAGCCAGCGCTCGACGAGGAACAGCTCGAGGGATTCCGCACGCGAATTCGCCAGGCGGCGATCGGCATGGCCGCGGCAGCCTTCGACGGTGCAGTCGATCTCGATGCCTGGGGATCCTTCGATTCCGGTGCGAAGAAGCTGCATCGGGTGAGGTCAGTGGCCAGTGACTGAGCTGGACTTCGGCACGGATTCACGGTTTATTTCTGCCGACGACATCGCGGATGCCCTCGACCGCCCGCGCCCGACCGCCCAGCAGCGGCGGGTGATCGAGTCGCCCCTCGCCCCGGGGCTCGTCGTCGCGGGTGCGGGAAGTGGCAAGACCGAGACAATGGCCAACCGCGTGCTCTGGCTGCTCGCGAACGGAAAGGTGAGAGCGGGCGAGGTCCTTGGCCTGACCTTTACGCGGAAGGCTGCGGGGGAGCTCTCCCTTCGCATCCGCCAGCGCATCGCCGAACTGCACGACGCCGGTCTGCTCGCCGAGGACTACGACGAATTTGATCCGCCGACCGTGGCCACCTACAACTCGTTCTCGAACCGCATCTATCGCGACAACGCGATTCTGCTTGGGCGAGAAAGTGACGGGCCGGTGCTCGGTGAGGCCTCTGCCTGGCAGCTCGCTCGCTCACTCGTGATCGGATCGACCGACGACCGCCTGCCGGGTCTCGATAAGAGCGTCGATTCGGTGACGAAGGCAGTGCTCGCCCTCGCTCACGCGGTGAGCGAGAACCTGGTGCAGCCGGTGGAGGTCTCAACTTTTGCGGCCAAATTTGCAGCGCTCGTCGACCTGCCACCGGGCGGTCGGGGTGCCTACGAAGAAGTCGTCGGCCTTGCCAAGACAGTGGGTGCCCTGCCCGTTCTCCTCGACCTGGCGGAGCGCTTCGCTGAGACCAAAGCGCGGCGGGGTTTTGTCGAATACTCCGACCAGGTCGCCCTCGCGTTGCAGATCGTTCGTGAGGTTCCCCGCATCGCGGACGAATTGCGCGAGCAGTACCGGGTGGTGCTGCTCGACGAATACCAGGACACCAGCGTGGTGCAGACCTGGCTACTCTCCGAGCTCTTCGCCGGGCTACCCGTGATGGCGGTCGGCGACCCCAACCAGTCAATCTACGGATGGCGCGGTGCGAGTGCTGCGAATCTCGACGGCTTCGCCCGGCAGTTCGGCGCGAGCGCTGCTGGCCACTTTGCGCTCACGACGTCGTGGCGCAACGGGCACGACATTCTCGCGGTCGCCAACGCGATCGTTGAGCCCTTCCGCAACGACCGGGCAGCGACGAGCGACGACACTGCGCGAACCACCGTCGATCGCCTCGAGGCCGGGCCAGCGGCATCCGCCATTCCGGTGCAGATCGTGGTGGAAGAGACACTGCCCGAGGAGGCGGAGGCCGCGGCCCGGTGGCTCAAGACGCGTTTGGCCGTGCCAACCGGCGTCGCCCCGCCGACCGCCGCGATGCTGTTCCGTGCGCGCAAGACGCAGGGCGCGTTTATCGAGGCGCTCCGCCGCAACGGCGTGAAGTTCCATGTGCTTGGTCTCGGCGGGCTCATGGCCGAGCCGGAGATCGCCGACCTGGTGTCCGCGCTCGCGGTGGTGAACGATCCGACCGCCGGATCGGAGCTGGTGCGGCTGCTCGCCGGTTCGCGCTGGCGCATCGGCGTGAAAGACGTGTACGGTCTCGGCCGGGTCGCCTCCTGGCTGCGTGACCGGGACTACGCCCAGCGCGCCCTGGACGACGACGTCAAGGAGGCGTTGCGGGTATCCGTCGCCGAGGCCGAGGGGGGATCGATCGTCGACGCTCTCGATTTCATCGCGACGGCACGACCCGGCCACTCCCAGCTCGAACGATTCAGTGGGGTGGGGCTTGAACGGCTTCGGGATGCCGGCCGCACCTTCGCCCGGCTGCGCGCGCGGGCGGGACTCGACCTGCTCGACTTCGTCACCCTCGTCGAACAGGATCTGCTGCTCGATATCGAGGTTGCGGCCAACGAGACACGGTCGCTCGGAGCGGCGAATATGGAGGCTTTCTTCGACGCGCTCGGAGGCTACCTGGCAGTGGACGATTCGGCCAGTCTCGGCGGATTCTTGTCTTGGCTGCGGGAGGCAGAGTGGCGCGACAACCTCACGCCGCGGCCCGACGATTCAGAGCCGGGTACGGTGCAATTGCTCACGATCCATGGGTCGAAGGGCCTCGAGTGGGACCTCGTGGTGGTACCGCGACTGGTCGAAGGCGAGCTGCCTGCGTCACCGCGCGAGGGGTCAAATGGCTGGCTGGCATTCGGGGCGCTGCCCTACGACTTTCGCGGTGATGCGGCAGAACTGCCGGTATTCCACTGGACGACTCCGAGCACCCGCAAGGAGCTGCTCGACAGCCAGAAACTGTTCAAGGCCGAGGTGCGCGAGCGGCACGACCACGAAGAGCGGCGGCTGGCATACGTCGCGGTGACGCGGGCCAGGCATTCGCTGCTCCTCACCGCCTCGTTCTGGGCGACCCAGACGAGCCCTCGGCATCCGAGTCCGTTCCTCCGCGAACTCGAGAGTGGGGGCACGATCGGCGAGTTGCCGCTCGAGAGCGAGCATGCTGAGAACCCGCTCGGTGCCGAAGCGAACCTGTTTAGCTGGCCGATGGATCCCCTTGGTGGGCGTCGTGCGGTGGTCGAGGCCGCCGCACAACTGGTGAGGGAGGCCGTGCCGGGAGCGGAAGCGGCGTGGGAAACAGAGCTAACGCTGCTGCTGGGAGAGCGGCAACGGCGAATCGACGCTACCGGCCTCGTGGAGCTGCCGACCCGAGTATCGGCCTCGCGATTCAAGGACTTCGTGAGTGATCCGGCCGCGGTGGCGGCGTCCCTTCGCCGCCCGATGCCGGAGCGGCCGTACCGCGCCACCCGGCTCGGCACGCTCTTCCACGAGTGGGTCGAGCAGCGCTATGGCGTGCACGGCACGGCCGAGGAGCTGGATGCCCTGTCGGAGGAGATCGATGGCGGCGAATCCGAGGCTCCGGGCGCAGTCGACCCCGACAGACTTGCGGCGCTCAGAGCCACCTTCGAACGCTCCGAATTCGCCACCCTCACTCCCAAAGAGGTGGAGATCGAGATCCATTTGATCCTCGACGGTGAGGTGATCGTGTGCAAGCTCGATGCGGTGTACCTCGTCGACGGTCGCTATCGGGTGGTGGACTGGAAGACAGGCAAGGCCCCCAGGGATGCCGCAGATCTCGAGTCCAAGCAGCTGCAGCTCGCGCTCTACCGCCAGGCCTTCGCCGAATGGAAGGGCATCGACCCGAGCCTGATCGACGCGGTCTTCTTCTATGTGACTGATGACCGCGTCATCCGTCCCGAGCGCATCTATGACCGCGACGAACTCGTGGCACTCTGGCGCACGATCGCTCGCTGAGCACTGCGCTGAACTGGCGCTGAACTGGCGCTGAACTGGCCGTCGACGCCCACCCTCGCGTCCTCGAGTGACACTCGCGCCCAAACGTGCGGGCGCCCGTGTCGCTCGAGGGCGAGGGACGGTCATTTTGCTCGCGTGCACCTCACCGTGGCACCCGTTGACCGGCTAACGGCCGCGCGACTGGTGCGGCTCGCCGAGAGCCGCCTACGCCGTGGGAGCGACCTGGCTCTGCCGGGCGACGATCGCACCGGCAAGCGCGTCGATCGGCTCGCGGGCGGATGTCGGATTGTCAAGCAGGCGAAAGTCGATGTCGCCAAGCCCCGGCAATTCGACAGACGCCGGAAGCTGCATGAGATCGGGCGGGATGAGGCTTTGCGGGAATGCGGCGATGCCGATTCCTGCGCGAGTGGCCGCGAGCACCCCGTTGATCTCGCGCACATTGCAGGTGATGCGCCACGTGCGCCCCACCGACTCGAGTGCGGTGATCGCCGCCGTGCGACTGAGGCTCGGTGCTTGATAGGTGATGAGAGGCACGGGCTGCCCTGCTTCGACGCTGAGGTTTCGGTGTCCCACCCAGACGAGCCGATCACGCCGCACGAGTCGGCCACCAGGGATGTCCGGCTCCTGTTTCACGAAGACGAGGTCGAGTTGGCCGGCGAGCAGTCGGCGGGTGAGGAATCCACTCTGGTTCACCGTGAGTTCGAGGTTGATATGGGGATAGAGCTGGCGGAAGTCACGCAGGATCTGCGGCAGCTGAGTGAGGGCGAGATCGTCGGCCGATCCGAAGCGGAGACGCCCGCGCATCGCGGAACCCGTGAAGTAGCTTGAGGCCTGGTCGTGCGCGGCGAGGATAGAGCGCGCGAAGCCGAGCATCGCATCCCCGTTATCGGTGAGACGCACCTCACGGGTGTCGCGAAGTACGAGAGTGCGGCCAGCTGCCCCCTCGAGTTTGCGGATCTGCTGGCTAACGGTCGGCTGGCTGAGACCCAGCAACTGTCCGGTGGCCGTGAAGTTGAGCGTCTCCGCAACCGTGACGAAGGTGCGCAGCAGGACGGGGTCGAACATCCATCCCCCAGTCATTGATAAATCGAATGTGACTTATAGCCCTGATTCTATTCCCGAATGACTAATCATCCCCGTAACGTGGAAACGACCATACGAAACCAGTCGAGCAGTGCAGGACTCTTATCCGCGTGACCACCGAGACATCTACCAGTATCCCGCCCACCGAACCGATCCCCGTGTTGCTCGAACGACCGCGCTGGCGCGACACCTTCGATTCACTTCGGGTGTTCAACTACCGCCTCTACGTGATCTCCCAGGTGCTCTCCAATACTTCCGGG
>JAYTTG010000513.1:0-3487 GCA_043745175.1 Microbacteriaceae bacterium | reverse complement strand
CGGCCATTCCACCGGCAGAGCGCCCCTGCGGTCTCACCGTCGATGCGGGAAAATGCAGGAGTTGCGCCCCCGAGGTGATGAAGAGCAAATCATCCGTCTCGGCGGACTGGCGCGCTCCCACCACCGCGTCCCCCGGCTTGAGCGCGATGATCTCGAAGTCGGGCCGGTTGGCCCAGTCTCCGGGAGTCACCCGCTTGACCACGCCATCCCGGGTACCGATAGCGATGGCATCAGATGATGTGAGCGACACGAGCGCAAGCACTCGTTCCTTCTTGGCGTCGATCGCGAGGTAGTCCGAGATCCGTGTGCCTGCGGCGAGTTGGATCGAGTTCTCCGGCACGACCGGCAGGCCCACCGGCGTGAGACGGATGAGCCGCCCGAGCGAAGTGACCGCGCCGATCTCCGACCGGCTGGTCGTCACGATCGACGACAGGATCGCATCGTGCTTGGTGCGCCGGGCGGCGCGCTCCGGTAACTCCGACGCAACATCGAAAAGGTCGACACGGATGGCCCGCCCCGTCGTCGACAGGAAGACCCGGCAGGGCGTGTCCGCGATCTCCAGCACGGCCGCGGCAGCCCGGGCGGCGATGGTTGTTCCGACGGGCGGTCGCGCCTCGGTGAGAAGTGTGCGGCGTGGGGTACCGAAGCGCTCGGAAACCTCCTCCAGCTCGTCGGAGACCAGCTGGCGCACGCGCTGTGGGCCGGTGAGCAGTTCTTCAAGCGCGGCGATCTCAGCGAGCAATTGGTCCCGCTCCGCCTCCAGTTCGATTCGAGAGAATTTCGTGAGTCGGCGCAGTCGCAGTTCGAGGATGTATTCGGCCTGGATCTGGCTGAGGTCGAAGACATCCATTAGCCGCACCCGCGCCTGCTCGCCGTCGTCGCTCGCGCGGATCACCTGGATCACCTCGTCGATGTCGAGGATGGCTACGAGCAGGCCTTCGACGAGATGGAACCGCTCTTTCTTGCGCGCTAGGCGGAACTGGCTGCGTCTGGTGACGACCGAGATGCGGTGGTCGACATAGACCTGAAGCAGTTCACGAAGGCCAAGAGTCCTCGGCCCCCCATCCACGAGGGCGACGTTGTTAATGTTGAACGAGTCCTCGAGCGGGGTGAAGCGGTAGAGCTGCTCGAGCACGGCATCCGGGCTGAATCCGGTCTTGATGCCCACCACGAGGCGCAGGCCGTGTTTGCGGTCGGTAAGGTCCGTGACGTCCGAGATGCCGTTGAGCTTCTTGGAGTTGACTCCGTCCTTGATCTTCTCGATCACCCTCTCCGCGCCGACCATGTAGGGCAGTTCGGTGATGATGAGTCCGGCCTTGCGTGCGGTGATGTTCTCGACGGATACCCGCGCCCGTGTGCGGAAACTGCCGCGCCCGGTCTCGTAGGCGTCGCGGATTCCGGAGAGGCCGATGATCGTGCCTCCGGTCGGCAGGTCGGGGCCGGGCACGAACGACATGAGGTCGTCGAGCGTGGCGTCCGGGTGCGCAATCAGGTGTCGTGCCGCGCCCACGACCTCGATGAGGTTGTGAGGTGCCATGTTGGTCGCCATACCGACCGCGATTCCGGATGCCCCGTTGACCAGCAGATTGGGGAAGGCCGACGGCAGCACCTCCGGTTGGGTCAACTGATTATCATAGTTGGGCACGAAGTTGACCACGTCTTCGTCGAGGTCCTCGGTCATGGCCATTGCGGCGGCGGTAAGGCGGGCTTCGGTGTAGCGCGGCGCAGCCGGCCCGTCGTCCAGGGTGCCGAAGTTGCCATGCCCATCGATCAGCGGAACCCGCAGGATGAAGCTCTGGGCGAGCCTCACCATCGCGTCGTAGATCGAAGCATCGCCGTGCGGATGCAGCTTGCCCATGACTTCGCCGGTGACCCGCGCCGATTTGACGTGCCCACGATCGGGACGCAGCCCCATTTCGGTCATCTGGTAGAGGATGCGACGCTGCACCGGCTTCAGGCCGTCGCGTGCGTCGGGAAGGGCCCGGGAGTAGATCACGGAGTACGCGTATTCGAGGAACGACCCCTCCATCTCGGTGGAGACGTCGACGATATCGATGCGTTCCCCACGGGGCTCTGCGGTGGGGATTTCGGGAGTAGTCATAGGATTGCCCCCATGCTACCGGCCACCAAATCGCACCGGTTCAGCCTTGCCGATGTCGTTCCAAGTTCACTTCTCGCAATTGCTCACGAGGCGAACCTCCTATCTCTCCCGCCGGTGGAAAAGGCGATCGTACTGCTCGTGGACGGCCTCGGAGCATCCGCTCTCACCGCCCGCGCCGGTCACGCTCGCACCCTTGCTCCGATGCTCACCGCGGCGTCCACGATCGGTGCGCGCTTTCCGTCAACCACTGCGTCGGCGCTTGCCTCGCTCACCACGGGCGAGACTCCGGGGATCCACGGACTCGTCGGGTATCGCGTGCTCGACGCGGCCAATGACCGCATCGTGAACCAGCTGAGCGGCTGGGACGACCGCCTCGATCCGGCGACCTGGCAGCGGGTGCCAACGCTGTTCGAGAAAGCTCGGAATGCCAGTATCCCGAGCTTCGCGATTGGCACCGAGCGCTATCGGTCTTCAGGATTCACCCGGGCGGTGTTGCGGGGGGCCGAGTATCGCAGCGGAGGAACGATGTCCGAGCGTTTCGACGAGGCGCGTCGTGTTCTCGACGAGATCGATCGTGGACTGATCTACCTCTACGTGCCCGAGTTGGACCAGGCCGGCCATTCCGCTGGCTGGCAGTCCCCACTCTGGACCACTGCGCTGGAAGAACTCGACCGCGCTGTGAGCTCTTTCGTGCCGACGCTCGGCCGAGGCGAGGGGATGCTCTTGACAGCGGACCATGGGGTGCTAGACGTATCGAAACATTCCCAGGTGCTGTTCGACTCCGAGCCGCGTCTCATCGACGGCATCCGTTTCATCGGCGGTGAACCCCGGGCACTTCAGCTCTACTTCGAGCCAGACGCCACGAGCGATCACCGCTCGTCAGTACTCGCATCCTGGCGTGAGATCGAGGGCTCACGGTCCTGGATCGTGTCCCGCGCGCAAGCGATCGAGTCCGGATGGTTTGGGCCAACGGTGGATTTTGAGGTGGTTCCTCGAATCGGCGACATCATCGTCGCGGCACGAAAAAGCATCGCCTACTATGACTCCAGAGTTGCAACCAACACCGGCCGGAGCATGGTCGGTCAACACGGGTCCTGGTCCCCAGAGGAACTCGCGATTCCCCTGTTGCGATTCGGCGCGTTCGCCTCAACGTAGGACTCGGGAGCTTAGAGATCGTCGTCCGACCGCGCACCAAAGACAATCTCATCCCAGCTCGGCATCGCTGCTCGGCCCTTACGGGAGGAGGCACGAGGCTGGAAGACATTCGGTTGGGGTGCGGTGTTTCCCGGGCGATCGTCGTTCTCGTCTCCGAACACATCGAGAGGCACGTCGACGAGGCGGATAGCGCCCGTTGACGGATGCGCAGACTTGGAGTCCGAGCTCGAA
>JAYTTG010000512.1:0-3500 GCA_043745175.1 Microbacteriaceae bacterium | reverse complement strand
TCTACACGGCACTTGACGTGCTCGCGGGCATCGGCGCGGGTGGACTCGCGTCCGACGGAATGGGCATGGCCACCAGCACGGTCTTTGGTCTCGGCAGCCATCTCGGCGAAGTGGGCAGCGTGGCCTTCATTGCTGCCGTGCTCGTCTCGGCCGGCAGCTGCATTGTGCGGTTTCGCACCGCCGCTATTCCGGGCTCTGTGCTCGTGAGCGTTGGCGCCATCCTCTTCCTCAATGCGCACATCTACTTTCCGGCCGGAGTGATCGGCCAGCTCTGTCTCGCGCTCGGTTGGGCGTGGCTGTACTTCGTGGTCGAACGCAAAGCGCGCGCTCACGCGGCCCTCGACCCTCTCTCTGTCGACAGCGCCGCTCAACCCCGCTGACCGAGCGCCTCGGCCAGCTCGCTGGCATCGTCGAAAGGCATCCGGCAGACGAAGCTCCGGCACAGGTACGCTGCCTCTCTCTGGCGGCCCTCGAACAGTTCGAATCCCGCGTCGGCGAAGGCCGCCGCCTGGGCAGGCGTCAGTACGGTACTGATCGCGCCGCTGCGAAACAGCGACCTGGCCATCGCTGCCAGCGGCGAGTGGGAATCGTCGCTCACGACCACCAGCTGCTCGATCGGCTGCGTGAGAGCGGATGCCACGGCGAGCGTCGCACCGAATGACACCGGTCTCGGCGCCGCGACAGGCATCAGTTGGTGGATCACCCGTTCTGCGGCCTGCCGATAGCGCAGGTGCCCGGTGACCAGGTACAGCGAGGTGCACGCTCGAGCCAGGGAACTCAGTCCGGAGGGATAGGCGCCCTCGGATGGATCGTTCTCGAGCGCAATGCCCAGCGAAAGGAGCACGGGATCGCCACCGCCCGGCACGACAAAAGTTTCCACTTCGAAAGCGCGGCTCTGATCGACAAGGACCAGATCAACGAGGCCCCGGGCGACTACCGCGTAGCGGGCTTCCCCTGTTGCCGCCGCGAGGTCGAGCAGTCCGGAGGCCAGCATGCCGTAATCCTCGAGCGTGGCGTTTGCCGCAGAAATCCGACCAGAAAGGGACGCGCGCACCAGGGTTCCGTCGACGCGCAGGTGTCGTTCGATCAGCGCGTCGGCCGCCCGGCGGGCCGCGGTGATCCACGGATCTCGGCTGAGCACGAATCCGGCGGTCGCAAGGGCACCGATGGCGAGTCCATTCCAGCCGGTGAGCACCTTGGCATCGAGAGCAGGTGGGTCCTGGGCTACACGAGCCGCGGCATCCAGGGCGAAGTAGGCGCCCTCCAGCCGTAGGCCGTCGACGGCGCTCTCACTGTCCTGTGCCGAGGCGAAGCCGCCCTGCGGCTGCTGCATCACCTCAATGAGGAATGCGCAGATGCCCTCCGCCACGTCACTGGCGGCCTGACGCGCATCGGGATCGAGCTGGGCAAGCCGCGTGAACGCGACGAGCAGTTGAGCGTTGTCGTACAGCATTCGCTCGTAGTGCGGATCGCTCCAGTCGCGCTTGGTTGCGTAGCGGAAAAATCCCCCGTCGACACGGTCTCGCAGCGCCGCGATGACGCGTTCGCTCGGCTGGTCCTGCCCGGAGATTGCGGAGAGGGCTCGGCCGACAATCTCGAGCGCCGGACGGTCTCCTGCAGCGGCACGCTCGAGAAGAAAGAGCAGCACCGGCGCGACCGGGAATTTCGGCGCGCCACCGAAGCCTCCGAACTCTCCATCCTCGTAGGTGGCGAGTTCGTCCACCGCCGCGCCAAGCAACTCTGTGAGCGGCTTTTCCGGGACCGGCGGGGAGTCCGCCGCGGACGCCGACAACCGATCGGCCGACTGCCGGAGGGCGTCGACGACCGCACCAGCTGTCTGCTCGACCTCGGTGCGGCGAACGGTCCAGGCATCCGTCACCGCATCGAGTACCTGGCCGAAGGAGGGCAACTGCCCGACGGCGGCCGGCGGCCAGTAGGTTCCCGCATAGAACGCCTTGCCCTCCGGTGTGACGAAAACGTTGAGGGGCCAGCCCAGGTTGCCGGTGAAGGCTCCGGCGGCGGCGAGAAAGCTCGAATCGACGTCGGGATGCTCCTCCCTGTCGACCTTGATGGCGACGAATCCCGAATTCAAACGCGCGGCGATTACGGGGTCGCTGAAGCTTTCGCGTGACATCACATGGCACCAATGGCAGGTCGAATAGCCGATCGAGACCAGCACCGGAACATCCCGCCGCTGCGCCTCTGCAAAAGCCTCGTCACTCCAGGGAAACCAGTCCACCGGATTCGCCGCATGCGAGCGCAGGTACGGGCTCAAAGCATCCGCGAGTCGATCGGCCATGTCTCCAGCGTAGGCTCACTCTGTGCCCAAGACAGCTATCACTTTCATCGGCGGCCCCACCGCGCTACTCGAGTACGCCGGCCTGCGGATCGTGACCGACCCCACTTTCGACGCTCCCCAAATATACGAGGATCCGGAAGAGACCACGCTGGTCAAGACGACCGGCCCGGCCATCGCCCGCGAAGATCTCGGCACCGTTGACCTCGTGTTGCTCTCGCATCATGGCCACAAAGACAACCTCGACTGGGAGGGACTCGAGCTCATTGCCCAGGGTATTCCCACGCTGAGCACGCGTCAGGCGGCCGATGAGCTGTTCGGTGGCGGTGTGGTGGGACTCGACAACTGGGAAAGTTACGATTTTGGCCCCGTGACCATCACGGCGATGCCTGCGCTCCATGGTCCACCCGGTTCTGAACCGATGGTCGGGCCCGTCATCGGGTTCATGCTCGAGTCCCCCGGCGAGCCCACGATTTATGTAAGCGGTGACAACGCGTCACTGCCGCTCGTGAAGCAGATCGCCGACCGGTTCGCTCCCGTAGACATCGCGCTGCTCTTCGCCGGGGCAGCACGGGTGGCGGAAATCGATGCCGACCTCACTCTCAACTCGACGGATGCCGCGACGGCGGCGAGGTTCCTGGGGGCTCGACTGGTGGTCGGCCTGCACACCGAGGACTGGACACATTTCAGCCACTCGCGTGTGCAACTCGAAGCCGCCTTCGCGGGCACCGGCATCCTCGCCAGCACGCCGCGCGGAGTCCGGGTCGAACTCGACGGCTAGCGCGGCTCGCTGTCGAGGCTCCGCGCCGTCTCGATGAGCTCGCGCGCGTGCTGCAGGCCGCTCTCGGAGCCGCTGAGCCCGGACAGCAGCCGCGCCATCTCTTCGATGCGTTGCTCGCCCTGAAGCTGCTGCACGCTCGAGGCGGTCACTGCGCCCTCGCTGTCCTTCACCACGCGCAGGTGATTGGTAGAGAACGCCGCGACCTGGGCGAGATGCGTCACGACGATCACCTGCGCGGTGCGAGAAAGGCGCGCGAGACGACGACCGATCTCGATTGCCGACGCGCCGCCGACCCCGGCATCCACTTCGTCGAAGATGAAGGTGGGCACGGGATCGCTGCCGGCGATCACCACCTCGATCGCCAGCATCACCCGGGAGAGTTCGCCTCCGGAGGCTCCGCGTCCGAGCGGACGGGGCTCCGCT
>JAYTTG010000511.1:0-3502 GCA_043745175.1 Microbacteriaceae bacterium | reverse complement strand
CTGCAGACATTCGAGCTCGTGTGACCGCCCTCTTATAGCCCGCTCGTATTTCCCTCGCCTGCCCTTGTGAAATCCTGCACTCCGGGCAGCGACACCGCGAACGGCGGGATGCCACGCGGGCGAGCCGGGTCGGCCGCTGCGCTTAGGCTTGACGCATGACCGTGTGGGATGAATTGACCGGCCAGTCGGAGGCGATCGCGATCTTCCGCGCGGCTGCGGCCGACTCGACGCTCGGCGACTCCCCAATCGGAGATTCGGCCATGACCCACTCCTGGCTCATTACCGGGCCGCCCGGCTCCGGCCGATCGAACCTCGCCTATGCGTTCGCGACGGCACTCCTCAGCCCCGCGGCGACCGGCGGTGTCGGCAACCCCGACGGCGACGAGGGCACCCGACGCCAGGTCGCTGCCCGCACGCATCCCGATCTCGCCGTGCTCAGCACCGAGGGCGTGATCATCAAGATGGATGACGTGCGCCGGCTTGTCTCGAGTTCCAATTTCTCTCCCTCGGTGAGCCGGTACCGCGTGATGGTGATCGAAGACGCGGATCGCATGCAAGAGCGCACCTCCAACGTGCTGCTCAAGGCTCTCGAAGAGCCACCGCCTCGAACGGTGTGGATTCTCTGTGCGCCGAGCGAGGCAGACCTGCTGCCCACCATCCGCTCCCGCGTGCGGACGGTGCGACTGCGGGTTCCAAATGTCGCGGAGGTCGGTGAACTCATCGCACTGCGCGATGGGGTGGACATCGCCATCGCCACGCGCGCCGCCCGTGAGTCGCAGAGCCACATCGGCATGGCCCACCGCCTCGCCACGAACGAGGATGCCCGGCACCGGCGCCAGCAGACCATCGAAATCGCGCTCGGCATCCACACCGTGTCGGGGGCGGTGATCGCTGCGGCGAAACTGCTCGAGCTCGCCGGCGAGGATGCTAAAGCGATCACCGAGCAACGCGACGCCGAAGAGCGTGAAAGCGCGCTCCGATCGCTGGGCATAGAGCCGGGCGGCACCATCCCGACTGCCCTCCGCGCACAGTTGCGCACGCTCGAGGAGGACCAAAAGCGTCGGGCCACCCGTAGCCTGCGCGATGGAATCGACCGCATCATGGTCGATCTGCTCTCGCTCTACCGTGACATCCTGCTTCTGCAGCTCGACGCCCGGACCGAGCTGATTAATCTCGCGATCTTCTCCCAGCTGACGAGCGCAAGTGTGGCTTCGACGGCGGCAGAGACCCTCGCGACGATGGACGCCATCGCCACCGCCCGCACACGCATCGATGGCAACGTGGCTCCGGCTCTCGCCCTCGAAGCCATGTTGATCTCTACTGCTCGCTGAGGGATATTCATGACCGCCCGCACTACCCGCACCGTTCTGGTCGCGGCTGCTCTCGCCATCATCCTTCCGCTCACTGGGTGTGTCGCATCGTTCCTGCCGAAGACGCCGAGCACGCGGTCGACTCCGACGGGCGAGAAGGTGAGCGCAGACCTCACACCGTTCTACAGCCAGGTGCTGAAGTGGAAAGCCTGTGAGGGCGGCGACTTCCAGTGCGCGACGGCGAAGGCGCCAATGGACTGGAAAAACCCCGTAGCCAAATCGATCGATCTCGCGCTCATTCGCAAGACCGCGACCGGCACGGCGCTGGGCTCGCTGCTCGTCAACCCCGGCGGTCCTGGAGCGTCGGGCTACGACTTCATCCGCGACAGCCTCGACTATGCGGTCGATAAGAAGCTGCAGCAGAACTACGACATCGTGGGCTTCGATCCGCGCGGGGTGAACAAGTCCTCGGCGGTTAAGTGCTACCAGGACCCGGCCGAAATGGACAAATTCCTCTTCGGCAACTCACCCAACCCCTTCGGTTCAGATGCCTGGATCGCCGACCAGCGCACCAACAACACCGCGTTCGGGGCGGCGTGCCTCAAGTACACCGGAGACCTCCTGGGGTTCGTGGACACCAACAGTGCTGCGCGTGACCTCGACCTGCTGCGGGCGACGCTCGGCGACAAGAAGCTCAACTACCTCGGCTATTCCTACGGCACGCTGCTCGGCGCGACCTATGCGGACCTCTTCCCGAAGAAGACCGGCCACCTCGTGCTCGACGGTGCCCTCGACCCGGCGACCACCAGTTTTGACGTGGGAGCTACCCAGGCGCAGGGCTTCGAGAGCGCACTTCGGGCCTACATCAAGGATTGCAAAACCGGCAAGGCTTGCCCGTTCCACGGATCAGGCACGGCTGCGATGGCCGAGATCCGTTCGTTGCTCGACAGTCTCAACGTGAGCCCGCTGCGCGCGAAGGATGGTCGCGAACTCTCGAGCAGTGTGATGTTCAACGCCATCATCTTCCCTCTCTACAACAAGGCCAACTGGCCCTCGCTTACGCAGTTGTTCACCACCGTGATGCGTGGCGACCCCTCGGTGGGATTCCAGCTCGCCGATACCTACTACGGACGCACCGCCGACGGTACCTACAAAGACAACTCGACCGAGGCGTTCATCGGCATCAATTGTCTCGACTATGCAGCCGAGTCCACCACGGACGCGAGCTTGAGGGCGGATGCGGCGAAGCTCGCCTCGCTCGCGCCGACCCTCGGGGCCCAGCTCTCCTACGACACCTCGTGTGCTTCGTGGCCGTTCCAGCCCACCCGCACGCGGGGATCGATCGCAGCGGATGGTTCGGCGCCGATCCTCGTCGTGGGAACCACAAACGACCCGGCCACGCCATATGTGTGGGCGAAGGCGCTCGCGAAAGAACTACAGAACGGCCACCTCATCACCTATCAGGGTGAGGGCCACACGGCATATAACAAGTCCAACTCCTGTGTGAATAACGCCGTCGACGACTTCTTCGTCGGCGGAACCGTGCCGAAGAAGGATCCGCAATGTTGATCCCGCGCCCTGTCCGCCTCGCCATGATCGCCATCGCGAGCGCAGGGCTCCTGCTCCTCAGCGGATGCAGCACCTCGCTCTTCCCGAACGTTGAACACACTTCACAGCCCACCGGAGAGAGTGTGCCTGCCGCAGTCGCCCCGTACTACCACCAGTCGCTCACCTGGAAGAACTGCGGACAGAGCCAGCAGTGCGCCACGGCCATCGCGCCGATGGACTGGCGCAACCCCTCGAAGACGACGGATATCTCGCTCGCGCTGACCCGGGCATCCGCCACCGGCACACGGCTGGGCTCGTTGTTCGTGAACCCGGGCGGCCCGGGGGCATCCGGCTACGACCTCGTGCACGACAATCTGAACTATGCGGCGTCGAAGACCCTGCAGAAGAGCTACGACGTGATCGGCTGGGACCCGCGCGGAGTTGGCCGGTCAACACCGGTCACCTGCTACGACGATAAGAAACTCGACGGGTTCATCTACGGGGTGGCCAAGAATCCGGTGAACAGTCCGGCCTGGGTCACCGAGGTGACCGACCAGTCCAAGGACTTCGCGGCATCCTGTCTCAAGAACACTGGGCCGGCTCTCAAATTCATCGATACGCAGAGCACCGTGCACGATCTCGAT
>JAYTTG010000510.1:0-3504 GCA_043745175.1 Microbacteriaceae bacterium | reverse complement strand
CCCAGCGCCACGGGTCTAAATGGTCGCCCCAACAGGCGATCTCGAGTCCGTCGTAACCCCAGCTTGAGGCGAGTTTCGCAACTTCCTCGAATGGCAGGTCCGCCCATTGGCCGGTGAAGAGAGTTATCGGTCGGGTCATGTGGCATCTCCTTGCGTGTGAGCTGATTCTTGGTGGACGTATTGGTCAGGCAAAAGCCGACACGGGAATCGTGCTGGTCCACGCGCTGCCATTGCCCGAGCTCTCTTCGACGGCAGCGAGCACGCGCTGCACCTGCAGTCCCTCGTCGAACGAGGGTCGCGGTTGCAATCCGGCGTCGATTGCCGAGACGAAGTCGAATACCTGGTTCGAGAAGCTGTGGTCGTAGCCGAGCATGTGTCCAGCTGGCCACCAACCGGACAGATACGGATGCCCGGGCTCGGTCACGAGGATCTCGGTGAATCCGTGGGTTGTCGACCGTGCCGTCGCGTCATAGAACTGGAGCGAGTTCTGCCGTTCGAGGTCAAAGGAGATCGAGCCGAGAGAGCCCGAGATCTCGAGTCGAAGAGCGTTCTTGCGACCGGTGCGCATACGGCTCGCTTCGAAGGACCCCAGAGCGCCCGAGCGAAATCGCCCGGTGAACAGCGCGAGGTCGTCGACGGTCACTTCTCCGCGCTCTCCCGAGGCCGTCCCGGACAGGCCGTGTGAAGCTTCGAGAACCGGGCGCTCGGAGACAAAGGTCCTGAGGATGCCAGAAACGGCGTCGATCGGGTCCCCGGTGACGAACTGGGCGAGATCGATTGCGTGCGCACCGATGTCGCCGAGAGCGCCCGAGCCGGCGAATTCCTTCTTCATCCGCCAGGTGAGTGGCGCCTCGGGATCGACGAGCCAGTCCTGCAGATATTCGGCGCGGACCTGTCGCAGGTGGCCGAGCTTCCCTTCGCGCACGAGTTCTCGGGCGAACGCCACCGCCGGAACCCGACGATAGGTGAATCCAACCATCGAGAAGACGCCACGCTCGGCCGCGCGCCGAGATGCGTCGGCCATCGCCACGGCTTCATCGACGGAGTTAGCCAGAGGTTTTTCGCACAGGACGTGTTTGCCTGCCGCGAGCGCGGCGACAGCGATTTCGGCATGTGAGTTTCCGGGCGTGACGATGTCGACCACGTCGATATCATCGCGTTCGACCACTTCGCGCCAATCCGAGGAGTGCTCCGCCCACCCCCATTTCGCGGCAGTCGCAGCCACCGCTCGTGAGTTGCGACCGACGATGACCTGCATGACCGGGCTGCTGGCGAGATCGAAGACGCGGGGTGCGACCCGCCAGCCCTGGGAGTGCGCGGCACCCATGAACCCGTGACCGATCATGGCCACTCGAAGCGGGCGGGAGAGCTCTTGCATTGTCACTCTTTCGCTGGAATGAAGGGCGCCGGCTCATTTCGGTCCGGCGCCCGGGTTGTCGGTTAGGACTCGAAAGCAGAAGTGATGTACTTATCCACATTCGCCTTCGTCACGACCGGGGCGTTTAGCCGTACCAAGCGGGGAACCTCGTTCTCGACCAGGTCGCTGAGCGCCTTGTTTTGAACGACGAGACGTGCGAGACGGATGCCGTCCGCCGCTTGAGTATGCGGATAGATCACCGTGGCCTTGAGCACCGAATTGTCGGCCTTGATCGACCTCATGACGTTCGCCGAACCTGCGCCTCCGACCATTATGAACTCCTTGCGGTTGGCAGCGGAGATGGCCGCAAGCACGCCGACGCCCTGGTCGTCGTCATGATTCCAGATGGCATCGATCTTCGGAGCGGCAGCGAGTAACTGGGATGCCGCTGCCTCGCCACCCTGGACGGTGAAGTCTGCCGCCACGCGATTGTTCACCTTGAGGCCACAGTCATTGAGGGCGGCGGCGAAGCCCTTGCTGCGGTCCTGGGTGAGCGGCAGGGAGTCGATTCCCGCGATCTCCGCCACGATCGCGTTCTTCTTTCCTTTGAGCGCACCGCAGATGTAGGTACCTGCACTGACCCCCATGCCGTAATTGTCGCCAAGCACGGTGACCCGAGCGGCGAAGGTGCTCGAGAACTCGCGATCCACATTGATCACGGGGATTCCCGCCTGCATCGCCTGGATCGCCACCTGGGTGAGAGCGGCACCATCCGTCGGCAATAAGACGATTGCGTCTACCTTGTCGTTGATGAAGGATTCAACCTGACTGATTTGCAGGTTGGCGTCGTTGGTCCCTTCCGCGACTTTGAGAGTGACATCCTTGTATTTCTTCGCTTCGGCGATCGCGGATGAGTTGATGGCTCCGAGCCACCCGTGATCGGCCGCAGGCCCGGAGAATCCGATGGTGATCGACTTGCCCGAGGCTTTATTGCCCGAAACGGTGTTGCTGTCGTTGTTTCCCGCGCTGGTATCGGCTGTCCCCGCTGTGCAGCCGGCGAGAAGACCGGCGAGAGTGACTGATGCGCCGGCCAGGACAAGCATCCTTTTTCGGGCCATGGTTTTCGCAAGCATGTGTTCCTCCGTGTGCGTGGTGTGCGGACTGTTCGCCAACGCGGAAGAAATGGTGCGCGACGTTTGCCTGTGCAGGGTCGCGTGATCCATGGTGTCTTCATTGACGTTTGTGGCAACATAACAGAGGTTTACCGCTGTGTCTCGCTTTTTTTGAACAATATTTTTGTATGGAGGATCGACAGTGTCTCTCAGAAATCAATGATTTATTGCTTTTTCTGGAAAATTCTGGCGAGGAGCACTCGAGTTCTGTTATGTTGCCGAAATGATCAAAGAGGACCAAAAAGCACTGCTGGAGGTGCGCGGGATGACCAAAAGTTTCGCCGGCGTGCGCGTTCTTGACGGCGTCGATCTCGAGATCCTGCCCGGTGAGGTGCATTGCGTTCTCGGGCAGAATGGCGCCGGAAAGTCCACGCTGATCAAGACGCTCGCCGGAGTGCACCGCCCCGATGCCGGCACGATCTTCTGGGAGGGCTCCGAGGTCACGATCAGCGACCCGGTTGCCGCAATCGACCTTGGCATCGCCACCATGTACCAAGAGCTGGATGTCGTCGACGGTCTTTCTGTCGCGGAGAACATCTTCCTTGGACACGAGATGCACACCCTCGGCCTGTTGCGCTCGAGGAAGGCAAACAAGAAAGCTCGGGAACTGCTCGCGCAGCTCGGTCATGAATCCATCTCACCCAGCCAGGAGGTGGGTTCGCTCTCGTCCGCAAACAAGCAGATCGTGAGTATGGCGAGGGCACTCTCGCACAATATCAAGCTCATCATCATGGACGAACCGTCCGCCGTACTCGACTCGGAAGAGGTGAAGAACCTCTTCAGGGTTGTCCGTGAGCTAACCTCCGCCGGGATCGCCGTCGTCTACATCAGCCATCGGCTCGCCGAAATCCGGGAAATCGGAGATCGAATCACGGTGATCAAAGATGGCCGAAGCATGGCGGTCGGGCTTCCGGTGGCCGGAACCGAAACATCTGACCTGATCCGCCTCATGACGGGCCGGACTATCGAGAACGT
>JAYTTG010000509.1:0-3511 GCA_043745175.1 Microbacteriaceae bacterium | reverse complement strand
TGAAGAGAGCACACCGAACAATGGCTGAAGAACTCCCGGGCCTCACCGCCGTCGTCACGGGTGCCGGTTCCGGCATCGGTCTCGCCACCGCTACCCGTCTTTCCGCAAACGGGGTGCGAGTGATCGGGCTGGATCTCACCGTCGGGGCCATGGAGGGCGTCGCCGAATGGATCCACTGCGACGTGGGATCAACGGATTCCGTCACCGCTGCTTTTCAACAGATCGCCTCGAACACTCCGGTGCTCGATATTCTCGTCAACAACGCTGGCATCGGTGCCGTCGGCACCGTCGAGGAGGCGAGCGACGAGGACTGGGCGCTCGTCTTCAACATCAACGTGACGGGAATAGCTCGGGTGACGCGCGCCGCGCTGCCCCTTCTGCGCCTGAGCGAGTCGGCCGCAATCGTCAACACCTGCTCCATCGCAGCGACCGTCGGGCTGAGCAGGCGCGCCATCTATTCCGCGAGCAAGGGTGCGGTTCAATCCCTCACGCGAGCCATGGCCGCCGATCTGATTCCTGAGAATATCCGCGTCAACTGTGTCAACCCGGGCACCGCCGACACCCCGTGGGTGGCACGCTTACTCGACCAAGCCGCAGACCCCTCGGCAGAGCGTGTCGCCCTCGAGCAGCGCCAGCCAAACGGCCGGCTCGTCTCTGCGGATGAAGTGGCCAGCGCAATCTGTTTCCTCGCCGATCCGAGCCAGCGTTCCACCACAGGTAGTGTGCTCGCGATCGACGGAGGGATGGACGGCCTCCGGGTCGCCGCACGCTGAAACACGGCACAGAGAGTGCATTGCTGGCTTCGATATACGATGATCGCGGGTCTCGCCTGATGGTGGGCTCGCACTGGAGCGGGAAGCAGGGATGATGATCAGGAATTCTGGGCGGCGGCCGCTCGCCGGCCCACAGCGGCTCGTGCTGGCAGATGGCACCTACGACGCGGTCCGCGCCATGATCCTCGACCACCAGATCTCCCCCGGAGAGCATGTGGGAATCGATGTGCTCGCCCGCAGCCTCTCCATCTCGCAGACGCCAGTGCGCGAAGCGCTTGCCCGCCTGGAGGCTGACGGCCTCGTCACAAAGATCCCCCTTCGCGGGTACGAAGCCACCGACCTGCTCTCGGTTCAGCAGTTCGACGATCTGTTTCAGTTCCGCGCGCTGATCGAGCCGTGGGCGGCAACCGAAGCATCGCGTCGCAGCACGCGCCGCCAGAATGAGGCCCTCGCTGCCGAACTAGACCGCGCCGAGAGCATCTCCCTCAGCGGGGTGGCCTCCGCCTACCCGGATTTCATCGAACACGACACACGATTTCACGCGCTCGTCGCCCGCGCGTCCGGAAGCCACTATGTGGAAGACGCGTTCATCCGCACCCACTGCCACATGCATTTGTTCCGGGTTTACAAGGCGACTCTGAACATCGAGGCGAATTCCCCAAGCGAGGGCAAGTTCGTGCAAAACATGTTCAAGGAGTACTACATGGGCGGCGAGCGCCCGCTTGCCCTCAGCGAGCATGTCGAGATTGCCGCGGCGATCGCCGGAGGCAATGGAGTCGCGGCGGGTGAGCTCATGCTTCGGCACATCGAATCATCGCGGCAACGCTTCATCCCCGCGGTTGAGGCGCTGAACGCGTAGGCCCAACTAGCGCTCCTCCGTAACCCTGGAGCGAATGATCGGATCCCCGTCCGCGCGGCGGGACCAGGTGTCTCGTAGCTTGGAGAGTTCGCGTATCGATCCACCGTGATGCGGATGCGCGCGACTGCTCCCGGGCAGAGCACCAAATGGAGCCAGCGGCCGTTGACGATCACCGGGTCCGATCCCTCGACTGCGGCCGCGACGGACTGATGCTCGCCGAAAGATCCCGCCTATACGACCATAGTCCGACCGGTTTCAGGATCGAGGGTGACGATTTCGAGCTCCACGAAACCCTTGCCAATGGCATGAACGAGGGACTCGAAATAGACGGGATTGAACTCCGGCCAAATATGGATCGCGAACCCGTCGATCTGCAGCTCGGGAGTCTCAGTGTGCCCCTCGACGTGGTGGATGCTGCCGAAGCCGAGAGGATCGCCGTCAAGGAATCGCATCCGCCGCAACCGCTGCTCAATGAGCTCGATATTGGCCTCTAAAGCGCGCTTGGGAAGGGCTGCGTTCGCTCCGGTGACGCAGTCGTACCAAGCCGCCGTGTTCACGTTGAAGTGTTTCGCCGACAGCGGTACGGTCGGATAACGAACCTCGGACCAGTCTGCTCCGTGGCGGGCACGCTCGACTCGATCACGGTTCTCGTCAGCGAGGCTCTGCGCCCATAGATGGATGGGATGCAACGGACTGGCCGGTCGGTAGTCCGTCCACCCGCTGTCACAGTGTTTGTGCGGAACCATCCCCGTACCGGCCTCGTCACGTCCGAGGCCGTAGTTGATGTCAAGCTGCTGCCACGCGAGCGCCAGGTGCGACTCATCGCCCGTCAGCGGAAGTGTGTCAAGGTTTGCGTTCACCACCGGCTCGATGATGGTCATGAACCCGTGCGACCAGCGCCAGCCATAATGACCTCCCCACCCCCGGTCCTTCGAGATATTCCCCGACCAGTCCCGAGAGTCCGACATTGTCGGGGACCGCACCGCACGATCGCGCGCAAGCGCCCCCCGAAGGCCGCCTTCGACTACACCGAGGGAGCCGCCGAGGCAGAGATCTCGCTTGCCCGTGCCCGCCAGGCGTTCGAGGACATCCAGTTCAACCCGGCGATCCTGCGGGATGTCTCGGTGGTCGACACCTCCCGGGCGGTACTCGGCGGCCCGACCGCGCTGTCGTTCGGCATCACCCCGATGGGCGCAACTGGCTCCAGTTGTACATGGGGAAAGACCGCGACCGCCCCGCGACCGCCTGCCAAGCCTGCCGCCAGGCCGTCCGCCACGCCGAAGACCCCGCCGAAGACCGCGCCTCCGAAAGCCGGCCCGCATAAGTCGCCGATCGCCAGCTGACGAGTGCCTACGCTCACGATCGCGACGCCCTCACAGGAGTACCGCGGCACTGCGATCCCCGCTTCACGGGCAGAACTGCGGAACTGGCGATAGTGCCGCAGACTTCAGCGCACCCCACGCATGAGGGCGAGCACCGGTTTTGCAACAAGCACGAGGATCACGCCGATCACGATCGCAATACCGCCGAGCACGCTGAAGTACGGTGCCTCATTCCGCGGGTCGTATAGCGCAGCGAGCTGGCCGGAAACCGCAGAGCCGATTGCCACGGAAAGGAAGAACAGCGCGACCATCTGCGTGCGGAAGCGTGCCGGGGCCAGTTTCGTCGAAACGGACAGGCCGATCGGTGAAAGCAACAACTCGGCAATGGTGAAGACCAGCAGGATGAGCACAAGAGCGAGCACAGGCGTGCCATTTCGTCCCGTGGCGACGAAGGGAAGGAAGAGCAGGAATCCGGCACCAACGCCGAGCGTTCCCAGCCCGAACTTCACCGGGGTGGTCGGTTGCCGTCGTCCGAGGCGCGTCCACAGGGCTGCGAA